>JACPGD010000319.1 GCA_016182645.1 Candidatus Hydrogenedentota bacterium
CGCACCGCCAGCGCCTGCTTGTCCACGGTGTGTCCCGTCGTCATGGGGTGGTCCGTGTCGGAGACGGGACAGATTTCCTGAAACGCCCGGTCATAGCGCCATTGATCCGAGTGCACATAGTGGAAAGACGGCGTGTTCTGGAGGCGCGGCGGGCCGGACCAGTCCGCGCCGAAGGCGATCGGCGCCCACGACGCCTGCGGCACAAGTTTTTCCTGCCCAACGTAGTGGTTCCAGCCTCCGCCGTTCTTCCCGACACAGCCGGTGAGCATCAGCGTGGTGATGCAGGCGCGATAGATCAAATTGTTGTGGTACCAATGGTTCACCCCCGCGCCAATGATAACCATGCACTTGCCGCCGGTGCGCTCGGCTGTGCGCGCCCACTGCCGCGCGAAAGTCTCGACGACGGAGGCTTTGATGCCCGTGAACTGTTCCTGCCAAGCCGGCGTGAAGGGCTGGGAGTCGTCCTCGAAGCCGGTGGGCCATTGCCCCTCGTAGCCGCGGTTCACGCCAAATTGCGCGAGCAACAAGTCAAAGGTGGTCGTCACGAGAACGGCGCCGTCCACGGTCTCGATCTGGCGCACCGGCACGTGCCGTGTCAGGAACGAGTCGGTCCGCGCTTCCGAGAAATCGGCCAATTGGACGGGGGCTGTCGTGCCGGTCTTTTCGTGCAGGCTCAACAGTGGCTCGAACGGCTGCCCCGTCCGGTCGTCTTCCAGCTTGAGGTTCCAGTCGCCCTTCTTGCTCTGCCAGCGGTGGCCCACGGTGCCCTTGGGCATCGCCAGCGTGTCCGTGGCGGCGTCGAACATGAACAGCTTCCACTCGGCGTTCTCGACTTCGCGCGTCTGTGCCAGTTGCGCGGCGCGCAGCAGTTTCCCGGCGCGGTACGTGCCGTCGGCATTCTTTTCCAGGGTGACCAGGAACGCCGCGTCCGTGTATTTCTTCAGATAGTCCGTAAAATACGGGGTTTTCTTCTTGACGTAGTATTCCTTCAAAATCACGTGCGACACCGCCATCCAGAAGGCGCCGTCCTGCCCCTGGTGAATGGGCACCCACTCGTCCGCCACTTTGGACGTCTGGCTGAAGTCCGGCGAGAAGACCACGACCTTGGCGCCCTTGTGCCGCGCTTCCACGAGGAAGTGCGCGTCCGGCGTGCGGGTCATGAGCACGTTCGAGCCGACGGTTGCGATGAACTTGGCATTGAACCAGTCGGCGCTCTCCGCGACATCGGTCTGCTCCCCCCAAATCTCGGGCGAGGCGGGCGGCAAATCACAATACCAGTCGTAGAACGACAGGCAAACGCCACCCATGAGTTGGAGGAAGCGCGCGCCCGCCGCATAGCTGATCATGGACATCGCGGGAATCGGCGAGAAGCCCACGAGCCGGTCCGGCCCGTAGGTTTGCACCGTGTAAAGGTTCGCCGCGGCCATGAGTTCGTTCACTTCGGCCCAACTGCTCCGGCGCAGCCCGCCCTTGCCGCGCGCCTGTTGATACTGCTTGCGCGCCTCGGGGTCCGTCACGATCGAGCGCCAGGAGGCCACGGGGTCGCCAGCATGCTTGCGTCTGGCATTGCGCCAGAGATCAAGAAGCACCCCCCGGACATAGGGATACTTCACGCGAAGCGGGCTGTAGATGTACCAGGAGTACGAAATGCCCCGCTGGCAACCCCGTGGCTCGTAAGGAGGGATCTGCGTGTCAAGCGTGGGGTAATCGAGCGCCTGCATTTCCCAGGTCACGATGCCCTGCTTGACAAAGATGTTCCAGCTACAGCCGCCGGTGCAGTTCACACCGTGCGTGCTGCGCACAATTTTGTCGTAACTCCACCGGTTCCGGTAAAAATCTTCCCAGGCCCGCTGCTCCGGCGCGAACAGATCCTTAATCCAACTCATTGTCCGTTCTCCCCGGTATGCTTGGGCTTTCCATTGCTCATGGCGCGGCGGACCATTTCTTCCCGCGTGCCGCCCAGCCGCCGCCGGTGCCCCAATCCAATGCCGGCCAGCACGGCGGCCGCGCCGATCATTCCCGCCGCCGTGACCGGAGGCGCTCCAGGCGCCGCCGGCTGGCCCTGCAGCGACTTGAAATACGCGACCAGGTGGATCGCTTCCTGCTTCGTGACCGCCTGTTTTTCGTAAATGGGCTTCATTGTGGGGTAAGCGGTCTGTTCGATGGCGGACAACAGCGGCGCCTCGCCCATCTGTTGATAGTGGTTGGTCAGATCAAGTCCCAGCGAGCCGCCAAGGCCGGCCGCGCTGTGGCAGGCGGCGCAGGCCAGCCCGCCGTTGGCGAATGGCGTGCGGCCCGTGAACAGCGCGCCGCCTTTGAGCGCGTTGCCCGGCTCCAGCTTTGCCAGTTCCTCTTTCAGCCGCCGTTGCTGTACCGCCTCGATCCGGTCGCGCGCATCTTTTGACAGCAGGAGGTCGGTCAGGTGTCCCACCTCTTCCGGCGAGAGTGGCCCGACGTTCTTCTCCATCTTGCGGATCGCGTCTTCCAGGTTCTGCCGCGCATAGGACGCCACCGGCTTCAGATCCGGCCCGGTGAGTTTTCCGCCGCCGATCGTGTGACAGCCGACACATTTGGTCGCGTAGGCTTCGGATCCAGGATCAGGCAGCGCTGCCGTTTCGGGCTGGCCCACCACTTGCCCGCTCACATGGTCTGACTGGTCTGACCCGTCTGATGGACCCGGCAATTCCGGTTGCCCGGGAGGCGCAGCGACCTCAACCGCTTGTGCTTCAGAGACTGCCGCGCTGAGCATCATCGACAACGTCAGGCCAAGAATTTGAGGGAATAAGTGCATTGTCCGGTCTCCTGTCCGTGGAGTATCGTGAATCAAGGCAAAACCTGTGCCAATAATGAATCTTTTGAGTAAGTCAAACTTGGCTGAGCACATGTGCCTTGGGCGAAAGACACTTATGCGCAGCGCAGTACACATCCGGCCTACTCCTTCACACGGCGAACGCCACTCTGGACACGACGCAGCCCCTTGACCCCTTTCGCACCCCGAGCACGCCGGGAGGAGGAGTGGTTCAAACGTTGCTCCGCCGCCGTTTCAATCACATCCTGTAAACTCGTATCGCGCAACTGGGCCAGCAGTTGCTCCTTGGCCTCCGCCCACACGTTGTGCAAGGGGCAGGGGCGCCGGCTACCGCAACGCGGCAGACCCATCACGCACTGGCCGAAGGTCTCCTCCCCATCGACCGCCCTGATGAAATCCAGCAACGAGATCTTGCGGGGCGAGCGGGTGAGCACGTAGCCGCCGCCGGGACCGCGCGCGGCCTCCAGGAAACCCGCTTGGGCGAGGGCCTGGAAGACCTTGCGCGTGAAGGGCTCCGGCAGTCCCGCGCGCCGGCAGACCTCGCTGGCCTGAAACCGCTCAACGCCTTCGGCGACCCCGGCTTCGGTCAGGGCGCGGATGGCATATTCGCAACCTTTCGAGTAGAGTTTGAACATGGGTCGGTTCCGGGCGGTCCTTATTGTGGAGTTGCACATCCAAAATATTCTGGACAAAATTATCCACAATATGGTACCCTTTGTCAAGCCCCACGCCGAAGCGGTCCACGCTATGGGAAAGTCCGTGTCTGACCGTGTAAGTCCGGAGAGTCCGGGGTCCCCAGGGGGAGGAGAATTGAAGGGAGCCATGGCACAATGTCTCAAGCAGGCACCATGAACGAAGCACATCCTAGAACAGACAACCACGAAACCATGTGGCGCTGGCGCTATGCCGTGCCGCCCGAAAAAGGGGCGTGGATCTGGTGGATTGGCCCGCTGCTGATCGGCGCCGCCGCCGCGCGGCAGGTGCACTGGGACTTAATCCTGTTGATTGTGGCCGCGCTCTGCGCGTTTCTGGTCCGTCAACCGCTCACGCTGGCCGTCAAGATCGTGTGGAGGGGCCGCAGCCGGGCCGAACTTGCACCGGTGCTGAAGTGGGCGGCCCTTTATAGCGTACTGACGCTGGCCGCGGCGGGATGGCTGCTCGGGGGCGGGCACGGGTGGGTGCTCTGGATGGCGGCCGTGGGCGGCCCGCTCTTCGCCTGGCACCTCTACCTTGTGCGTCAGGGCCAGGAGCGCCACCAAGTTCTGCTCGACCTTCTGGCGGCGGCCTTCCTGGCGCTCACCGCGCCAGCGGCCTACTGGGCCGCGCACGGTGTATCCGCCTGGCTCCCCTGGACAATCTGGCTCCTCACCTTCCTGCAATCCAGTGCATCCATCGTGCACATGATGTTGCGCCTCGAACAGCGCCGGCACAAGACCGCGCCTTCGGACTATCCACGCTGGCGCACGGCCGCGTTGCCCTTGATGCACCACCAATTCAATCTGGTGCTCGGCATCGGCTTCTACGCGGCGGGCCATGCGCCGCTGCTCGTCCCCATCGCGTTCGGCTTGCTGCTCCTGGACGCGCTCGAAATTATCGCGCGTCCACCTTTTGGTCACACGCCCAAACAACTGGGCATGCGTCAGCTTTTTGTAGGCAGCAGTTTCGTGGTGCTGCTGATGGCGGGATACGCCTTCTTCGGGTAGCCCGCCGCGCCCATTCCAAGCCCATTACAACAAGCAAGGCCGTGAGCAGCAACGGAGGAACACCCCGTTGCGAAATGGGGACCGTGGCACTTCGGAAGCATAGTGGCGGGGGAGGCGATCCTGACGACGTCATGCTGAAGACCAGCGACCTGGTCATGCCCGCGTCCAGCGCGACCTGTTGACTTTCAGGGGCATAGCCGGTCATCTCGACCGCGATCTCGTGCAACCCCGCCTCCAGACAAACAAAGGCATACACACCATCCTGGCCGGCGGGGAGTGTTGCCATGTCATTCAACGTTACCGTTGCTTCATCAAGGCGGGTCTTGGCGGCGGCGTCCCATACCGTGCAGTAGATCGCCGCGGGCAGCATCTTTTCGCCCAAGCCCGCCTCGACGCGCACGTCACCCTCGAGCGCGGCGCCCGGCGCCAGGTAATTTCGTTCAAGCCGCACCGCTGTCTCCCCCTCATTATTGACCGCCGCGCCGCCGATGTCCTCGAAGGTGTTGAAACCGGTATTCAGATTACCTGCGTCGCCGAGTTCCAGTTCCGCCTGCTTGGCCGCGGGGGAACGGTCGATACGAATGGCGTCGCCGATGATCTGTGCAAACTCGCAACGCCGGATGAGGGGATTGGCCCCTGCAAGGACGAGGCCATTGGCCAGCCCTCGAAACTCGCAAGCGTCAATCACAATCTCCTCTGACAACGACGCTTCGAGCATGATTCCGGTGTATGCAACCGGCCCCGCAAAGATGACACTGTCCACGGTCATTGAAGCATAATCGATGAGCAATGAGACGGCATCGAAATCAGAAACGGGTGAAAGCGTGCAGTTGCGGAGCGCCGCATGGCGTGCAGCCACGAGCGGATCGCCGATGATTACTTCCTCCCGGCTCAACCCAACCACAGACATCCACGGCGCGAGCCGCACGCTCTTGTCTTCCTGATACACGCCCGGCAGGAGCAGCAAGGTCCGCGGTTGACTTGCGGCCAGGCGCGGCCCAATCTCCGCTATCGCGAAAGAGATCGTCTGCCACGGCCTGTCTTCCGAGAATCCAAAGCCATCCCGGTTCTGCCCCGCGGGCCCCACGTAAAACACGGGGCCGGGACTGGCCGCATCGCGCGGATCCGCTTTCGCAAAATACTCGTAGAGGTCCTTCAAGCCATCGCCATCAGCGTCCGCACTGGCATCATCGATGCGTGGATCAAGTCCGTTCCGCGCCTCGAATCCGTCCGGGATGCCGTCGCCGTCGGTGTCGGGGTTCCCTGGATCGGTGCCATGCACCGACGTTTCCTCCTGGTCCGGCAGACTGTCTTCGTCTTCGTCCTCGCGGCTGCCGCTGAGACACACGCCGTCGTACGCGACGGCGACACCGCGTTGCTCAAGCAGGTCGATGTCGCCGCAAAGCGCTTGTTGCGACAGCGGATTATCCGAAAGGTCGACCCGGGCTACTGCCGGCAATTCCACCAGCGCCGCCGCCCGCGAGGCACTGTTCCAGGACAAGTTGGCTTCACGAAGCTGGTTCAAACGCCGGAGCGGCCCGAAGTCGCTGATCTGGTTGTGGTGCAACACGAGGGTTTCAAGATTGGCCAAACCCGCGAGCGCGTCTATCTCTTCTACGTCGTTCTGGGAGACATTGAGGTGGCGCAACGCCGTCAGGCCGCACAACGGCCGAAGGTCGGTGACAAAATTCCGCCACAGCGTCAGTGATTGCAGAGATCTGAGATCCGCGAGCGCGCCGATCCTCTCGATATCATTCGCGTCTAGGTTTAACTGCTCCAGGCGTGCGAGCGCACGCAGTGGCCATAGATTGCTGATATCGTTGTCCCACAGGAACAACTCGCGGAGCCGTGTCAATTCATGAAGCGGCAAGATGGATTGGATCTCATTAATGCTGAGATCAAGCACTTCGAGCGAGGTCAATTGACGCAATGGCCCGATGTTCACGATATCGTTATTGCGCGCACGTAGCGTCACCAGGCCTGTCAGGGCGCTCAGCGGCGACAGATTCTCCACCGAGTTATTGGTGATGTCCAGTTCGCGCAACGCGGAAGAACCTTCGAGTGGCCCCAGGTTTTCCACTTCGTTGTTTACGATCGACAAGTTGGCCAGTCGAGTAAGCCCGGCCAGAGGCGACAAGTCTTCCACCGAATTGGCATCCAGGTTCAGTTCCTGCAATCCAGCTAATCCTTCGATGCCCGCCAAGTCTTCGAGATCGTTGTCCCAAAGGGACAGCGCCACGAGTGTGCCGAGATTCACCAGCGGCGTGAGATCCGCCACGCTGTTCTGATCCAGATTCAGGTATTGCAGTGCCGGCAAATCCGCAAGCGGGGCGAGATCTTCAATCTCATTGTTGTCCGCCGAGAAGATTGCGAGACTCGCCAAGGACGCCAGCGCCGAAATATCGAAGACGCTATTGTGATCAAAGACGAGCGTTTCCAGGCCGGTCAAGAAACGGATGCTGTCAATGTCTTCCAGATCGTTATCGCTCAGATCGAGTTGGGTCAAACCTTCAAGGCCCGCAAGGGGAGCAAGATCGGCCACGGAGTTTTCGGCCAGGTCAAGTTCGCGCAAGTTTTCCAACCCCGCAAGCGGCGCCAGATCGGCAATAAGATTATCAGGCAGACGCAGGGTGTGCAGATTCGTGGCGAATTCAAGTCCGCGGAGATCCACAATCCCGGCCCGCCTGCTCTCAAGCACAGAAAGGGCGGCCAGGTCCGCGGGAAACAGATCGCCGGTGGGTTTATTGATTGCTGCGCGGATGGCCGCTTCCAGCGCGGCATCGGGAATGTCCACGGTGTCTTGGGCGGAGGCTGGCAAGAGCGCAACCAGCAACAGAGAACAGCAGGCGCGGAGGGGATTCATGGCGGCCTCCAATCTGGCGCACGAGGCTACACTACCATTCACTGCCTATGAATTCGAGATTTGGACGCATTCAAAACAACGGCGCGGGCGTCCCGTACTGGTCCATCAGTATCTGCCGGGCTTCGCCGGCCATATAGATAGAGCCCGTAACGAGGAGAGGGCGCTCATTCGAGGCGAGGGCGATGCCCTGCGCGAGGGCATCGGAGAGTTCTGGAACGCATTTATGGGCGTGACTGCCCGCGGCGGCGGCGAGCACCTCGAGGGGCAGCGCGCGCGGATGGCTGAACTGCGTGAGGATGAGCGGGTCCGCGTGCGGCGCGAGACATTCCAGCATGGCGGCGGCGTTCTTGTCGGACGCCACGGCAAAAACGACGACGCACTGTCCCAGGGTTTCCGCGAGCCGCTGCGCGCCGACAGCGTTGTGGGCCACGTCCATGATGACCGGAGGATGATCCAGCACGCGTTCCAACCTTCCAGGCCAGTGCGCCGTGGCCAGCCCGGCGCGTATCGCCTCAACGGTCAGGCGCGGGTACCGGTCGCGGCAGGTTTCCGCCAGCGCCACGGCGACGGCCGCATTTGCGCCTTGATGCCGTCCCGCCAATGCGAGCGGCGCGTCGCGCAAAGTCAACGCCGGACTCTCGTAAGTCAGCTCTTGCCGCCAGACATCGCCAGCAATCGAATACTGAAAGTGCTGGCCGAGCAGCTTTAGGGGCGCACCGGCGGATTCAGCCTGCGCCAGGATCACCTCTTGCGGTTTCGGCTTGGTCTCGCCGATCACCACCGGCACGCCGGGCTTGAGAATGCCCGCTTTTTCCCACGCGATTTTTTCAAGCGTATCGCCGAGGTATTCCGTGTGCTCCAAGTCAATATTCGTGATGGCGCAGACCTGCGGTGTCAATACGTTCGTGGAATCGAGCCGCCCGCCAAGCCCCACCTCGATCAGGGCGGCGTCGACGTGCTCCTGCGCGAACCAGCGAAATGCAACGGCCGTGTTCATTTCAAAGAACGTGGGCGGAAACTCAAAGTCCGAGGCGGTGGCCCGGAAGAAGGCCGTGTTCTCCTCCAGCGCCTCCTCTGAAATACATTCGCTGTTTATCTGAAAGCGTTCGCGCAGATCGATCAGGTGAGGACTCGTGAAGCGGCCCGCGCGATAGCCCGCCGCCCGGAACATGGCGTGCAGCAACGCAATCACGCTGCCCTTGCCATTGGTCCCCGCCACATGAATGGTGGGATAGCGTCGCTCCGGCCTTTCCGCGGCATCGAGTAAGGCATTGATATTGTTCAGGCCGAGTTTGACGCCGTGTACAGCGAGTCCGAACAGGTACTCCCGCGCACCGGCGCGCGTGGCCGGCGCTCCGCTCATTCGGTGCCGGCGCCGGTGGATGCCGTCTCGAGCAGCGGTTCGGCTTCATCGACCGCGGTCAGCATTTCAACCGGGGCGTTACGGTGCCGCGGCGCGAGGTAGCGGAGGAGTTTTCCGAGATAGGCGCGCATGTCCGTGCGTTTCACAATCTCGTCGATGAAGCCGTTCTCAAATTGGTATTCGGCGCGCTGGAAGCCATCGGGAATTTTGACCTTGAGCGCACCCTCGATCAGGCGGGCACCCGCAAAACCGATGTACGCTTCTGGTTCCGCCAGGACGATGTCGCCCAGACTGGCGAAGCTGGCAAAGACCCCGCCCGAAGTGGGATCGGTGAGGACGGTGATGTACGGCAGGCCCGCTTCATTCATCTGGCGCACGGCATCCGCGGTCTTCGCCATTTGCATCAGCGCGAGGATGCCCTCCTGCATGCGTGCGCCGCCCGAGGCGCAGAAGACGGCCAGCGGGACCTGTTCTTCGACGGCGTCCCTCACCAGGCGGCAGAACTTCTCGCCGATAGCGGAGCCCATGCTCGCCATGATAAAACTGGAGTCCATGACACCAAGCGCAAGGCGCGTCCCTTCGATGGACGCAAAGCCCGTGACCAGCGCCTCATTCAATTGACTCTGCTCGCGGGCGCGCTGCACGCGCTCCTGGTAGGTCTCTTTCCCCACCGAAAAATGGAGCGGATCCATGGTGGTAATGTTCGGGTGCGTCTCCTCGAAGCTGTCGGGGTCCACCGTCAATTCCAGACGCCGCCGCGCCCCAATGCGGTAGTGGTGGCCACACGCGGGACACACTTCCATGTTTTGTTCGACTTCGTTCTTGAATACCGTCTGCTTGCAGCCGGCGCATTTCATCCAAAGGCCATCGGGGATGGCGCCCTTTTTGCCGGCTGCGTCAAAGCGTTTACGCTGAAAAAATGCCATGACAGTCCAATTGCCTTCCGTCTTTAGACGGGTACCGTAAATTTTTCGGGGTTGTAGAGGAGCCGCCCGCAGTGGCTGCAGGCGTGGGTTTTGCTCGCCGCCAGGATCTCGTTCACGACCTGGGGCAGCACTTTCATGTGGCAGCCGCCGCAGTACTCGTCGCTCAACGGCACAACGGCCGGGCCCTTCTTCTTTGCTTTGCGGATGCGGTCATATTTGGACCGCAACTCCTGACTTACTTCCGGCAGCAGTGCCCCCCGCTGAGCTTCCAGCGCCTCGCGTTGCTCCACCGCCTCCTGGTACTCCTTGTCGATCTCGTCGCACTCACTCTCGATTTGTTTCAGTTCCACAGCGATCCGTTTCCGGTCCTCTTCGAGGTGGGCCTTGGCATCGTCCAACTCGAGCATGATGCCAATGATCCGCTCTTCCTTGAGGGCAATCTGTTTCTTTTCCAATTCAATCTCGTGTAATAGCGCCTGGTATTCTTCATTCTTCTTGATACTGAGCAACTGGCCATCGTATTTCCGGGTTTGGGCTTGACGCTGTTCGATGTCGTGCTCGCATTGCCGCTGCTCGAGTTGCAGGTTCTTGCAGCGTTGCTCGCTGTCCTTGAGCTCCGCCGCGAGCCGCTCCCGTTGAATCTGATACTTGTTCTTCTGCTGCGGAATCATCCGTTCGCGGTCGCTAAGTGCTTCAACTTGTAAATCGAGCTTCTGGAGCTCCAACAGCTTTTCCACTAGGATTTCCTCTCTAATAGGCCCGGAAAATAAAAAACACCGCAGCAAGACGCTGCGGTGGGTGTGTCAGACTCAGACCGGTGGGACCCGCTTCCCCGCCCGGACGGACAACAAGGCGGGCGGCG
This sequence comes from Candidatus Hydrogenedentota bacterium, assembly GCA_016182645.1. Classification (GTDB taxonomy): domain Bacteria; phylum Hydrogenedentota; class Hydrogenedentia; order Hydrogenedentales; family JACPGD01; genus JACPGD01. Next base: position 10,527 of record JACPGD010000319.1, read on the forward strand.
CAACGCCGCACCGTCCCTGCGCCGCAGGCCAGCGACTGTTCGCTTTGTCTTGAGATCTACCCTCATGGGAATGTCAATCTCCACACCACAGCCCTTACACTTTACTTGGGCGAGCGCGGAATTGCAATCTCGCCGCTCCGCACCAGCTTCTCGATCCCGAAGCCGCGCATCATGTCAATAAACGCATTTACTTTCCCTTCCGCGCCGGTCACCTCGAGCACGAGCGATTGCGCGCCCACGTCCACCACCTTGGCCCGGAAGATACTGGCCAGTTGAATCACTTCGTGGCGGCGCGCGCTTTCGACACCCACCTGCACCATCACCAATTCACGCTCGACAAATGATTCCGCGGTGAGGTCTTTCACATCGATGACGTCGACCAGCTTGTTCAATTGTTGAATCACCTGCGACAGTGCGGCGTCATCACCGCGCACGACCACCGTCATGCGGGAGATGCTGGTGTCCTCGGTTTCCCCCACGCACAGGCTGCTGATGTTGAAGCCCCGCGCGCTGAACATGCCCGAAACCCGGGACAGCACGCCGAAATGGTTTTCGACGAGAACGCTAATGGTATGTTTCTTCTGCACGGCCTTGTCCTTTCCGCGTCATGAAGTTCGAAGCGGCCAACAGGAAAACGTCAACGGCTGTAGCGGTTCATCGCCCGCTCCAACCCCTCGCTCACCCAGCAGAGCGCCGCTTCCACACTGGTTTCCACCATGGCCCGCACGGCGTCGCGCTCCTCCGGGTGGAATCGCGCGAGCACGTAGTCGGCGAGGCCGGCATCGGCCCTATTATCGCCCACCCCCATGCGCAGTCTCGGGAATTCCTGCGTGCCGAGGCGCTCGATCAAGGACTTCAACCCGTTGTGCCCGCCCGCGCTGCCTCCGGCGCGCAACCGGACCTTTCCCACGGGCAGGTTCACGTCGTCCGTCACTACGAGCAAGTCTGCCGGCGTGTCGACCTTGTTCTTCGCCACCAGCGCCACACAGTCCCCGCTGCGGTTCATAAAGGTCATCGGTTTGACGAGCAGCAGCCTTTCGCCCGCATGCTTGGCTGTTGCCAGAAGCCCCTGATGCTTTTCCTTATCGAACGCCGTCTCCAGCTTTGCCGCCAGCGCGTCCAGCGCCACAAAACCCAAATTGTGGCGGGTATTCCGGTATTGAGGCCCGGGATTGCCCAGCCCAACAATGATCTTCATGCGGCCCGTCTTACGCGCGGGGGCACCCTGGCGTGGTAAGCGGCGCTTTCAGTCATTTTGAGCCGAAACCTCGTGTCATTAGGATCCCTAGAACCCATGGGACCTATTGGACCCATGTGGCCTGAAGGACGCCGCCGTCGGGACAAGCGTGGGGCGTCCGGACTACTTCTTCTCTTTCTTCTCCTCTTTCTCTTCCTTGACTTCATCCTTCTTCTCTTCGCCGATCTTCTCCGGCTCCTTCAGCTCCTCGCCTTCGGCGGGCGCGGCCACTACTTCAACGCGCGGCGCGTGGACGGCCACGATGGTACGCGCGGCATCCGTCACAAAAGAAACGCCTGACGGCGGGGTCACGTCTGACACGTGAATGCTGTCCCCGATCGCGAGCGGGCTGACATCGATTTCGATGTGAAGCGGCACATCCAGCGCGAGACACTCGATCTCGATCTCGTGGAGTTGGTGGTCGATGACACCACCATCGATCACGCCCTTCGCGCGGCCGACCAGTACCACGGACACCACCGTCTCCAGCCGTTCATCCAGCCGGATGCGCATGAAGTCGGCGTGCAGGATTTTCGCCTTCACGGGATCGTGCTGGACTTCTTTGATTAGCGCCGGACCGCTAATCTCCGGCTTGTCCGCCACTTCCAATTGGACGATGGCGTGCTCGCCCATGGCGCCGTGAATGACGCGGTCAAACGTCTTCAGATCGATCACAATGGCGACGGCATCCTGCTTGTCACCATAAATGACCGCGGGCACCTCGCCGGCTTGACGGGTGCGCCGGGCCGGGCCTTTACCCTGGCCTCCGCGGGTATTTACCTTCAGGGTCTGGAGTTCCATGCTGCTTTCGCCTCCGTTCGGAGCTAGTTGTGTCGAAACAGACTGCTCACCGACTCGTCTTTATGAATTCTGCGAATCGCCTCGCCAATCAGGGGTGCCAACGAGAGCACCGTGACTTTGGAAGTGGCCGCCATCTCGTCTGAAAGCGGGATCGAGTCGCACACAATCAACTGTTCAAGATCCGATTGTTCAATAATGCTCACCGCCGGGCCACTGAAGATGGGATGCGTCGCGCAGGCCCGCACGGACTTCGCGCCGTGCTCCTTCAGCGCCTTGGCTGCCTTCACCAGCGTGCCCGCAGTGTCAATCATGTCGTCAAAGACCAGGCAGTTCTTGCCGCTCACGTCGCCGATGATGTTCATCACCTCCGCCACGTTTTCCTTCGGGCGCCGTTTGTCCACAATGGCCAGGGGCGCCCCGAGACGATTAGCGAACTCCCGCGCCCGCGCCACACTGCCCGTGTCCGGCGAAATCACCATGAAATCCTCGTGCAGGTGGTCGGTCTCCTCGACAAATCGCGAGAACACCACCTCCGCCGTCAGGTGATCCACGGGGATATCGAAGAAGCCCTGGATCTGGCCACAATGCAGATCGACGGTCAACACTCGGTTCGCGCCCGCCGCCGTGATCAGGTTCGCCACCAGCTTCGCCGTGATCGGCACGCGCGCCTTGTCTTTCCGGTCCTGGCGGGCATAGCCAAAATACGGCAACACGGCCGTGATCCGCTCCGCCGACGCCCGCTTGGCCGCGTCAATCATGATTAGCAGTTCCATCAGGTGCCGGTTCACCGGCGGCGACGTGCTGTTGACCAGGAAGACATCGCGCCCGCGCACGTTCTCGCCAATCTGGATGTTGATCTCGCCGTCGCTGAACTTACTGACGGTGCAGCGCGCCTTCTCCACGTCCAGGTGCTTGCAGACGCCCTGGGTCAACGCTTCCGAGGCGCCGCCGCTGAAGATTTTCAATTCGCTCGTGTAGGCCACGCTGCAACCCCTCTGGAGAGACACCCAAACCCGGCACACCCACTCCAAGGAATGGCTGGGGCGGCTGGATTCGAACCAACGGATGCCGGGACCAAAACCCGGTGCCTTACCACTTGGCGACGCCCCAGTATGCTTAGAACCTGTCCTCTACAACGCCCAGAGAGGTGCTGGATTAACCTGCACCACAACCGGGCCAACCCGGCACACTCGAACTGGTCACTGCCAGACAGATTACGGCCTTCGGCCTCCCTCATTGCGCTCACGCGGAAATAGCGGGGGCGGCGCGTAACATGGCTGGATGGAATCAGTTGGATTAAAAAGTATAGCAACCACCCGTGGACAAGTCAATTTTTGGCGCTCTGCAATCGGCCACCTTCCGCGCTTACCCGCCTGTCGGTCCAGTTGCGCACGAGGAGCAAAGTGGGTAGAATTCGCAAGATTTGGGGGTCAGCGCTGTTCAACCGGCCATGCCGTCCCCATCATGGGCAAGAGTTCAACCTTCGGCAACCTGGGAAGGAATCATGATGTCAACCAAATACGATCAGCAGAAGCAACAAGAGGTCAGCCGCCGCGGGTTCATGCGCGATGCCATGGCCGTGGCCGCGGGCGCAGGCATGGCCGCGGGCGCCGCAAAGACGGCGCGCGCCGATGTCTACAAGTCGATCCTCCCCTCGACCGTCTTGGGCGCGAATGAAATAATTCGCACGGGCCACATCGGCGTGGGTGGCATGGGCCGCGCTGATCTGAAATTCACCCTGATGCGGGACGACATGATGCCGATCGCCATTTGTGACTTATATCCCAAGCAATTGGCAGACGACCGCGCGGGTGGCATGGCAAAGTCCAAGAACCCAAACGTCACCACGCACCACGATTTCCGCGAGATTATCGACAACAAGGACGTGGACGCGGTGGTCATCGCAACGCCTGACCACTGGCATTGTCTGCCTGTGCTCTACGCGGCGGACGCCGGCAAGGACATCTACTGCGAAAAGCCGCTTTCCACGACGCTGGCGGAAGCCAACGCCATGATGAAGAAGATTGCCGACACGAAAGTGGTCTTCCAGGGCGGCACCATGCAGCGCAGCGGCGAGCAATTTCAACAGGCGGTCGAACTCGTCCGCTCTGGCTATATTGGCAAAGTGGCCCACGTCGAGACGTACATTCACGATGACGAACCCATCACGGGCATCGGCATGGGGTCGGATGCGGATAACTTGGAGAAGGATCAAAAGGTTCCCTATAGCCTGGTGGACTGGAATTTCCACCAGGGCTGGGTCGAGCATAAACCCTTCAATTCCAACCGCTGGATCTATAATTTCCGCTGGTTCCTCGACTACTCCGGCGGAAAAATCACGGACTGGGGCGCGCACCTGATTGATATCGCGATTTGGGCCATGGGCCAGGAGAAGCAGCCGAAGACCGTCGTGGCGACGGGCGGCAAGTACATTCTGCAGGACAATCGCACGACACCGGACACACTGGAAGTGCTTTGGGAGTTCGAAGATTACACGATGAGTTTCAAGAACCGCGTCTGGAACGAATTCGTGCCCATCGCCCGCGTCAGCGACAGCGGCAAGCCTGTCCCGTGGGGGCCGCACGGCATTGTGTTCCACGGCACCCTCGGCACGCTCCGCGTGGATCGGGGCGGCTACCAAGTATACCCCGTTCAGAACAACGGGAAGCCTGCCGAAGAGAAATCATTCCAGGCCGACGAGCCGGAACTGACCATGAACCACCCGCACTGGCAGAACTTTGCCGACTGCATCCGCAGCCGGGAGCGTTGCATCTGCGACGCGCCGGTCATCGGCCAGACGACCACGCTCTGCCACATGGGCACGGCCGCCTACGTGAGCGGGGGCAAACTGCGCTGGAATGCCGAAATCCGCAAGTTCGACGGGGACGACGCGGCCACGCAACGCGCGAACGAGTTTGCCTACCGGCCCTACCTCAACGGCTGGAGCCTCGAGGCCCCCTACTACCGCGCGTGATTGGCAAACCCTGGAACGAAGAAACTCCTATCGGACCGATCAGTCCGATCCGACCGATCTGTCCGATTCGGGCCACACTGAGAAATGAAGATACACTACTTCACAGAAACTGACACGGCCCTGCTCGAATTCGCAGACGCTGCCCCTGAAGAAACACGCGCGCTGAGCGATAGTGTCTATGCTGACTTCGATAAAAAAGGCAACATGGTCGCTCTCACGATCGAACATGCCCATGCCAATGCGAATCTAAACGAGGTCGCATTTCTGCGGGTGTCGGCCTGAGTGCGATCTTGGGGGTCACCAGTGCAAGTGCCCAAAATAATCGTTGTCGGAAGCGCCAATGTCGATCTCGTGACGCGGGTGCCGCGCGCGCCCAAGCCGGGCGAATCGATCATTGGCCATTCCTTTGCCACCGTGACCGGCGGCAAGGGCGCCAACCAGGCCGTGGCCGCGGCGCGTTTGGGCGGAGCTGTCACCTTCCTCGGCTGCGTCGGCAATGATGCTTTTGGCCAGCAACAACGCGAGGGTCTGGCCCAGGTGGGCGTCGATGTCTCTCGCCTGAAAGTCCATGCCACGGAACCCACCGGCACGGCGGTGATCCTGGTCGCAGATGAAGGCCAGAACTCGATTGTCGTTACGCCGGCGGCCAATTATGGCTTGACTCCGGACGACATTTTCGCGGCCGAGGCGCTATTTCGCGGCGCGGACGCTGTCCTGCTCCAGTTGGAAATCCCGCTGGAGACGGTCGAGGCCGCGCTAGATTTGGCCGGCCGCGCCGGCATCTTGAGCATTCTCGACGCGGGGCCGGCCCAAAAGGTGTCCGAGTCGCTGTTGTGCAAGGCGTCCATTGTCTCTCCAAACGAAACAGAGGCGGAAATGATGACCGGGTTGGCGGTGGGCAGTGTGGAGGAGGCCCTGGCCGCGGCGCTGGCGCTGCAGCAGATGGGCGCGCGCGAAGTCGTGTTGAAGCTTGGCGCGCAGGGCAGCCTGTACCTGGGAGAAACAGAAGAATTCGCCCCGGCGTTCTCCGTAGAAGCCGTGGACTCCACCGCGGCCGGAGACGCCTTTACGGCGGCCTTGGCGCTCGTATGGAGGCAGGTCCCGGTGTCCGAGGCCCTGCGCTTTGCCAATGCCGCGGGCGCCCTGGCCGCCACCGTGCACGGGGCCCAGCCGGCCATGCCCACGCGGCGGGCGGTGGAGGCATTTTTGCAGGGACAGCAAGGACCACAGGGACTGCCGGGACAAGAGGGACAAGCCTGACGTGTCAAAGATAGTGTGTTCAGCCTCGGTGATGTGCGCCAATCTTGGGCAGCTGGAAGAAGACCTGCGCGCGCTTGAAGCCGCGGGCATCGATGAACTCCATTTCGACATCATGGACGGCGTTTTTGTCCCGAACATCACGTTGGGCTTTGACTTCATCCGCCTGGCGCGGGCCTGTACCAAGCTGCCCTGCAGCGCCCACCTGATGATTGTCCGGCCCGAGCGCTACATCGAGCGCTTCGTAGACGCGGGCGCCAACAGCGTCACCATTCACGTGGAAGCCTGCACGCACGCGCACCGCGCCTTGGCGCAGATCAGGAACGCGGGCGCCTCGCCCGGCATCGCGATCAACCCCGCCACGCCGCTCACCAAGCTCGAGTATCTTCTGCCGCTGGCCGAGCGCGTACTGGTGATGACCGTCGATCCCGGTTACGCCGGCCAGTCCATCTTGCCTCTGTCCTTTGAACGCGTCCGCATCCTGAAGGAAAACATCCAGTATCAAAAATATGACGCGAGCATTGAAGTGGACGGCAATATCAATGCGGCGAATGCCGCGAAGCTCGCCCGTTTTGGTGCGGAACGCTTCGTCCTGGGCACTTCCAGCCTCTTCCTCGGCACGGCCACTCCGCTGGCGGAAGCGCTCGCAACTTTCCGCCGGGAATTGGCCACGCAGCAGCACCTCGTCTGACTCGCAACGCGCAACTTATTCCCGCTATAGTCACGGTCGAGGAGAAACCGCATGGAACCGACATCCACCGGCGCGCCGCTGCCGCAGGTGCTCAGCCTCTTTCGCGCGCATCCCTGGCACGGCATCCACATCGGGCCGGATGCCCCCGCCGTAGTCAACGCCTTCATCGAAATGACCCCCACGGACACCGTCAAGTACGAACTCGACAAGGTCACCGGCCTGCTCCATGTCGACCGGCCCCAGCGTTACTCGAGTGTGTGTCCCGAAGCCTATGGCCTCATCCCGCAAACCTATTGCGGGCCACGCGTGGCCGAGTTTTGCCGCCAGAATACGGGCCGCGAGAGCATTATTGGCGACGGCGTTCCGCTCGATGTCTGTGTGCTCACCGAGAAGCACATTGACCACGTCAATATCTTTATGCGCGTGCGCCCCATCGGAGGCCTTCGCA
>JACPGD010000034.1 GCA_016182645.1 Candidatus Hydrogenedentota bacterium
GCGCCCGATCATTGGCTGCCGAAGGCAATCTGGAAGGGCACATGGCAGAGCTGGAACTCGAAGAACCTTGGGAGCGGATCAAAGTCCTGCTGGACAGCGGGGACCGCCGGCAACTCCAGGAGTATCTGGACGCGGTGCCGGGCGGCGAGGCTGCGCGCGCCATGACGTTCCTCGCGGAAGAGGACCGGCAGCGTTTGTTGCTGCTGCTCGAGCCGGAGGACGCGGCAGATTTCATCGAGGAATTGGCGGACGCTCACGGCGCGGACATCGTCGAGGATCTGCCCACGGAGCAAGCGGCGGCCATCGTGGACGAGATGGAGAGCCACCATCGCGCCGACCTGCTGGCGGAGATGGATGAGGAAGACGCGGAAGCGATCCTGCAGCACATGGACCCGGAGGAGGCGGCGGACGCGCGCCTGTTGCTGCAGTACGACGAGAACACCGCGGGCGGCATCATGGCGACGGAATTCGTGGCCTTTCCGCAGGACACGCGCGTGGCGGACGTGTTGAAGGAATTGCAGGCGCACGCGGAAGAGTACTCCGACGCGGGCATCCAGTATGTCTATGTGAATTCCGAAAATGGGCGTTTGATCGGTGTGGTGCGCTTGCGCGATCTGGTGTTGGCGGGCCCGCAACGGCGCTTGCGCGAAATCATGATCTCGAATCCCATCTACGTGCTCGATTCGACGCCGCTCAACGAACTGCTCCAACTCTTTGATCGCTATTCATTTTGGGTCGTACCGGTCACGAATGAGGACGGGGTCATGGTGGGCGTGGTGCGGGAGGCGGACGCGGAGGAGGCCCAAGGCGAAGAACAGGAGAAAGTGTTCTTGCGCTACAGCGGCATCATCGGCGGCGAGGAATTGCGCACGATGCCACTTTCCGAGCGTGCTCCGCGGCGGCTCGCGTGGTTGAGTTTGAACGTGGTGTTGAGCCTTGTCTCCGCCAGTGTCGTGTTGTGGTTTGAGGGGACCATCGCCCGCATTTTCGCGCTCGTCTTCTTTATGCCGGTCATCAATAACCTTTCCGGCTGCAGCGGCAACCAGGCCGTGGCCGTCAGTATTCGTGAATTGACGCTCGGCCTGATCCAGCCGGAGGACTTCATGCGGGTCTGGCGTAAGGAAGTCGCCCTCGGGCTGGTGAATGGGCTGGCGATTGGCGGCATGCTGGGGGTGTTCGCCTTCGCGATGGAATACTTGTTCTGGAACGATTCGCCCTATTTTGGCCTGGTGATTGGGACCGCCTTCGCGCTGAATACCTTGGTGGCGGTGTCACTTGGCGGTCTGATCCCGCTGGTCCTGCGGATGCTGAACGCGGATCCGGCGCTGGGCGCCCCGCCCATTCTGACAACGCTCACCGACATGTTTGGACTCCTATTTCTGTTGTCCATTGCCAGCGGGGCCATGCGACTCGGATGGTTATAGTACGTCGAAGAGAACCCGGGCCGCGGTAATTTATGAAGCTGTCATCGCAATATTTCCGAAGCGCCTCGCGCCGTGATTTTCTTCGAGCTTCCGCCGCCGCGAGCGCGGGCTTGGCCGCCGCGGCGCTGCCGGTAGGCGCGGAGGAACGGTCTGGCTTGCCCAATGTGCTATTCATCCTGGCGGACGATCTCGGCTGGGGCGATTTGGCATGCTATGGCCATCCGCACATCCTGACGCCCAACCTCGACGCGCTGGCCCGCCAAGGGACACAGTTTCTTCAGTTCTACGCCAATTCTCCCGTGTGTTCCCCGAGCCGCGCCGCCATACTGACCGGACAGTTCCCGGCCCGCAACCGGATTCATACGCAATTCAGCGGGGCGGAAGCCGCGGGCAATCCCGCGATGGGGATGCCGGACTATCTCGACCCCGCGGCGCCCACCGTGTCGCGATTACTGCAGCAGGCGGGTTATAGCACCGGGTTCGTCGGCAAGTGGCACCTGAGTGGATCACCGGAAGCGCCGCCGATAACGGATTACGGCTTTGACTGCGCTGTTCCGTTGAGCGATTACGATGCCTCGGAGCCGTTTTTCGAGGCCAGGGTGCCGGGGCGTCTTGTGGACGACGCGATGGCCTTTCTGGATCAGCATCAGGAAGGGCCGTTTTTCCTGTGTGTCTGGCCGCCCTCCCCCCACGCCTTGATCGACCCGACGGATGAACAACTCTTCCCGTACCGCTACCTCGAACCCGGCCGCGTTCCGTACCGGGGCGCCATGCAACTTTATTATGCCGCCGTGACCGAACTGGACAGGCAAGTGGGGCGGCTGCTCGAGCACTTGGAGAACCTGGGGCTGGCGGAAAGCACCCTCGTACTCTTTGTGAGCGACAATGGCCCTGAGGACGTAACGGTGGCCGCCGCCAGCCATAGTGCCGCGGGTTCGACCGGTCCCTTCCGGGGCCGCAAGCGCAGCCTCTACGAGGGCGGGATTCGCGTGCCTTTCATCGCGCGCTGGCCGCGTTTTGTCCCCGCGGGCCGCGTCGACGCCACGTCGGTGTTGAGCGGGGTAGACCTCCTGCCCACGTTGTGCCGCCTGGCCAAAGTGGTGCTTCCCGAAGATCAGAGCGTAGACGGGGAGGTCATTGTGGGCAACCTCTATGGCCGCGAGCGCCCGCGTGAGAAAGGCCTTTACTGGGATTACCGGTTCGAGAACCAGGGGCAAGTGGCCGATCGCAGCCCGCGCCTCGCTTTGCGCGAAGAGGGTTGGAAACTGCTCATGAACCCAGACCGCAGCCGCGTCGAACTCTACGATATTCCGAATGACCCGGGAGAACTCACCAATCTGGCCGACTGCCACCCTGATATTGCGGACGAGATGTTCCTCAAACTCTTTGACTGGTCCGCGAGCCTATGCATGAACTTGGGCAGGCTCTGGGTAAGGTCAATCTTCTTAGCGCTGCAACAATCGAAAGTATTCGTCCCGCTCAATGCCTGCTGTTTTCAAGTTATTACGAATTATGAATACCGGCACTTCGTCGTAGGCCGGGATTACAATCGGCCTGGAAAACCCGGTTTTTGCATAAGTGCGGTGGCTGCCCTCCTGTCGTTGAAAGACCCAGCCCTTGGAGAGAAAAACATGCTCCAAATCGCGCCAGTGAACCGGTGTCAGCCGCGGCATTCCCTATGCGCTCGCAGACAAAGTGTGCCTCTCCACACCTATCCAAGCCGGGGCAACCCATTTCCCCCCTTTGCAGGAATAACCCGCTTCCTCAAGGATTTGCTCAATTGTTCCCATATCTGTTGCCGTGGCTAAGAACACTCTGACGGCTTCGTCGAGCGCGAGCCCGGCCGCATCTGCCGTGGGACCCGAACTCGCTACATCCAGTGGCATTGCATGCGCAATATAAGCGTTCCCTTCTTGCCAGATTTGAAGGGTATAGTCAATGTCCAGTGGGGATTCCAGCATTCTCTTTTCCCTTTGTTCAGCGTTTGGCGGTGTCCTTACTTGAGTATACGCGACTGATCCAAGATTGTGTGAATGCCAGGGAATCTCGCTGAGAACCAGATTTCCGTTAAACATGCCCCAAGATCAGCTCCCAGGGTGGTATGGTCGGCAGGACGAAGCGGCGGTAGGGGTCCGCGGGTTCAGTTGCCTTCACCAGGGTCTCCCCGCCGTTCATTCCAGTTACCCGCATGGAATCCTTATCGGTACGCACGAGGAGTTCGACACCCTGGGCCGGATCCAAGCATGCGTTCAAGAGAGCAAGGGCGGTAGTCCCTTCGCTGGGGTGTCTGACCCACAGATTCATCCGGTGGAAAGACGCCACATACGCGGGCAGGGTATCTTTGGATAACCACCGCATGATGGCCTTCAATTGGGCCGACTTGCTGAGGTTTTGCAGTTGTTCCCAGGGGTAGTAGCCGGCGACACAGACCCGGCCCCCCTCGGCATTCTCGTAGATTCCGAAAGTACAGGGTGCGGTTTCCTGGTAGGTGTAGTCGACACAACGGGACAACGTTTGCGTACCCACGGCTGTGGGCCGGAACAGGGAGGTGCTACTTTTCCAGAAGGATTGCCGGCCATTGCGGCGGCGGCCCGCGACTGCGCCATTGAGCGGGTGATCCGTTAACTCTTCGATGCAGTCTATGTCCCGCACGCCGTCCACCTCGAAGCCAGTGAGTGCTCCGTAGCCCATTTCGTTGAGGCGGGTGAGCGCGGGGCCGTCAACGTATACGCCCTGGCGGAGCGCCGCCCCAATTTCATCGCTGGTCAGCGCGAGGACCTGGTCCCCGGACCAAGCCGTGACGGATGCTTGCGCCGCCGTGTACGAGGCGGGAAGGCCGGTTGCCCAGATCTCATTGCATTGATTGGGCGCGCTGGGTCCTACGAACCAGGCGCCCCCGGCGCCTTGCGCCGCGTAGGAGTCCTTGACCCAGCCGCTATGAATGCCCACGGACGGCGCCCGGCCGAGGGTCCGGGCGAGAGTATCCAGGAATGGCCGAGCTTCCTGGAGATGTGCCACCAGGGGCCGGTATTCGTCGAGAGGTTCGTCGTACATCGACAGTACGTTGAAGGCGGTCCCCGTGCAGCCGCTGGCGATGTACACGGCCGCCTCCAACGCCGTGGCATGCGCGCTCTTCTTCATGCGCTGATAGGGAAAACTTTCGACTTCCGATTCGATGCACCGCACATGGCGCGGCAGCAGCGCGACTTGCCGGCCAATGTCGTGGGCCTTGTCCGTAATGTCGGCGAGGCGCTCGTCGCGATACGTGCCTCCTCCTGGCCGCCAGAACACGGTGGAATGTTGTGGACCGGCGAGAATTTCCGCCCACGTGTCAAAGTCGTACCCTTCGAAGAAGCGGTCGCCGGTCATAAATCCGAGGGGCAGACCGGGCGCAATGGAGTGAACAGTTTTCTCAATCAGCCCGAATAACCTGCCGATGGTTTCACGGTTGTGCTGGAGATACATCCGGCGCAAGCGCAGCTTTTCGTCCAGTGCACCGGAGGACAGAGCCTCCCTCAAGGAGTCGCGGGTGAACGGCTGGCCGGCCCGTTCGGCAAACCGTTGCACGCAGGCATCGCAGAAACAGCCGGCGGCGATGGGCATGTGGCCCCACAGCCGCACATCGTCGTCAATCCAGATATAATCAGGCTGGGCCTTCGCCACGGCTTCGTAGACCTGCGCAATGTAGGCGTGGACGCGGCTGTCGTTGGGACACATCGTGCCGCGGCACACGGCGCCCGCTGGATCGGTCATGAGGGTGTAGTCCCCCGATAAGGAATTGGGGAGGTTCTCTTCGTGATGTCCGATACTGGACAGGATATTGATGCCGGAACGGTAACCGCGCGCACGGGCCGCCTCCATTCTGGTTTTCAGGATGGGCGCTCGTTCCAGAATGACCGCGAGCGGCAACGGCGGGTGTGTCTCGGACGTGAAGAGTGTTATCTCATCCGTTACGCCCGGGTGGTGATCGAAGAGGTCCAGCAGTTCCGTGAAGCGCGCTTCATTCAGCCAAAGGGGCGCGCCAATCCGAAAGCAAACGAAGGCCCGCTCGATGTCCTGCGTCAGCATTGCCGTGGCCGCGGGCGAATTCTTTTCCTCCACAGCACCGGCGGCTGTGTTGGCCATTACTGAAGCCGCGGAAATGCCGCCCACGCTCATTTGAAGCATCCGCCTTCTCGTCATCTCCATACGAATTACCTCCCCGTTGTGCACTACTGCACGTAATTACGCCGTTAGAACATGCGCGGCAATCCAAGTGCTGCCTTGCCGCTGGAGTCTGTCTTCGGGATTTGATTGGCCTCATAGGTCAAAGGGACCGTGGTCCATTGTTGCAAGAGTTCCGGAGTGGGACCGATCACGATCACGTCGCCCGTGTTCGTGGGGAACTCGGTGCATCCCGGTTCCAGCGAGTGTGCGTCATATCCGTTGGTGAACGCGTATGCTTTTTCCCACGGGTTCTCGAATGTGCAGGTTCTTCCGAGTTGACTCAGCAGACAAACCCAAAGTAGCTCGCCGTCGCTGATTTCCGCGGAGACCACGAATCCATTCGTGGCATGCAGGGTGAATCGCGCATTCCGGCGTCCTATGGCCGGCGCGACCCGAATCACGCCATCGTGGCTCTGGAGCAGCGCCTCGTTCATGGCGCACGCCACCACAGACATGGACTCCATGCCCATGTGGCGGAACGGCCA
>JACPGD010000035.1 GCA_016182645.1 Candidatus Hydrogenedentota bacterium
GGCGCGCTCCAGCGGATGGTATGGTCGCCTGGTTCAAGCAGTGAAACCAATTCCTCCTTCAAAACATCATAGAGTTCCTGCGGCGTTTGCAGGCCCTTTTGCCGCGCGCGCTGGCGCAGGTCGGTCACAATTTGCAGCGTGAGTTCCGGCCCCACGTCCGCCTGGATCAGGATCTCTTCCAGCTCCTCATACACCGAATCATCGATGCTGGTGCCGGAAAAGACACGCTTGACGTTTTCGACCAGACTGGAGCGGGTCTTCCCGAGCTTCTCGCGAAGCCGCCCCATAAAACCTGAAATAGACATGAATCTCTTGGTATCTCTTTCTTGAGGACTCGAAACTCGCAACTCGTAACTCGCAACTCCTCAGGACGCCGGCACTTTATACATCGTGAAGGGCAGCCCTGCTTCCGTGAACGCGCTCTGGCAGAACCCGTCAAAAGTGCCGTCGGACTGCTGTATCACCGCGCCCGAAGCGGACGTGTATTCTTCACCGGAGCGCGCCCCCACCGAGTTCCAGTCCGCGGAAAAGCTGTTACCGCGCAATTCGCCCGTACCCCGCACCTCTCCATCCGCGAACAATGCCACAAAGCGCAAGGTGGTCGCCTTCAACTCGGGTGCCGGACCGGCCGCCACCGTACCGGCCTCCGCGCCAGGCGCTGCTTCCGGAGACCCTTCGGCAGGCCCCGCCCCAGCGCTGTTTTCGGCCTTCTCTTCCGGCACAATTCTTACGAGAACGCTGCCGAACCCGCCCGCCTCCCTGGGGACCACATAATAGCCCTCAAAATCGCTCGTCATCGTTGGACTGCTTGCGGCCGCCTGCGCCTGGGCGGCAGTGGGCAGGTTCGCCCGGAGTTCCGTTGCTAAGTCGTCGAACGCGCCCGATTGCGCGCCAAAGAACAGGTCCTCGGCTGGGTTGACCGTTTCCACTTGTGCATTGATCATCCATTGCTGGATCTTGTCCACATTCAGCATCGTCCACAACACCACCAGCAGTCCCAGGACCGCCAAGCCGCGGCTGAGCCAGAGCCGCCGATCACGCCCCGGCGCCTCGCCGTCAAGTTGGGCTTCCGCCGCGAGGCGCATCTGGCGCTGGTCTCGCAGGTTATTGCCGCAGACCTTGCAAATCAGCGTCTCTTCTGGGTTCACCGTGCCGCACTGCGCGCAGACCGCATCCGCGTCCAGATGCTCCGCCAGCCGCTTGCCGCCGGTTGGGTTGGTGCTCGTGCCCATGAACAACCTCCACTCCCCAGTCCACGATGCACGCAGCCACTGGGGGGATGAATACCCGCCATCAGCCACCTTCACAGTGGCCTAAACCATTCCTATCATACGGTTCCCGCCGCGTCAAGACAAAGTCCAACGAATGTGTCAAATCTTGCGGCATTTTCCCACCCCCGCGACATTGGTCCGCCCATTGTCAACAACCTAGTGTAGCACGATTCGTCCTTCGACGCGCCTTCTTTTGCTGGCTGCGGAGGGCGTGTGCAATAATTCCAGATTATCCTGAAAATCCCTCACACCGTCGAAAGGGCCTCACTATGCGCCGGCTCCAGCAGTTCCTGGCTTTTTGCTCCGCTCTTCTCTGTTGCGTGACTTTTCCGGGCAGCGCCCAGCAAAAGTCCTATGCCGAACGCCTCGGCTGGGGGCCGCGGGACAAAGTGGTCATCTTCCACATCGATGACGTGGGCATGTCCCATGATTCCAATGTGGGGACCATCAAATCGATGGAGCAGGGCTTGGCCACCTCGTGCAGCATCATGATGCCATGCAGTTGGGTGCCCGAATTTTTCCATTATCTGCAACAGCATCCTCAGGTGGACGCCGGCCTGCATCTCACCCTGACCTCTGAATGGAACGAGTACCGCTGGGGCCCGCTGGCCGGGAAGACGGCCACCCCCGGACTTGTGGACAAGGAAGGCTGCCTCTGGGGTAATGTGGGCGAGGTCGTGCAACATGCGACGGCCGACGAAGTGGAGACCGAGATTCGCGCCCAGGTAGATCGCGCCAAGACGATGGGCTTTGACATCACCCACCTTGACACCCACATGGGCACCGTCTACGCCACGCCCGAATTCCTCCAGCGCTACGTGAAAGTGGCCATGGAAGAACAGATCCCCGTCATGGTCCCCGCCGGACACATGCAATTCATCGGCGCGGACGAAGCCGTCCGTGGGCCCGAAGCGAGGGCGCAAATCCAGGCCCTGGGCGAGACGCTCTGGAACAGCGGGCTGCCCGTCCTGGACGACCTGTATAACGAGACCTACGGCTGGAAGAAGGAAGAAAAGGTCGACAATTTCATCGCTACGCTGAAGGAAATGCGGCCCGGCCTCACCCAGTTTATCATCCACGCCACCGAACCCATGTGTAACTTTAGTGTAATCACAACTTCCAGCAACACGCGTGAGGGCGACATGCTCGCCATGCTCGACCCGCGCCTCAAGCAAGCCATCGCCGATCAGCACATCATCCTCACCACCTGGCGCGAACTGAAACAACGCCGCGACCAAGCCGGCAAGTAATTTCCCCTGCAAGCCCGGCTTCCGTCCCATCCATCTAGTCCATGGTGTCCATCGGGCCAATTCAGGTCTCCACTCCCTTGCTCAATCCTGCCGTCGCGCGTACACTAGGCCCGCGAAGATCCTTTCGCGGGGAACCGGCCCATGCACCTGCATCTCAATCCCGCTCCTTATGCCGCCGTGGACCCGCCCGTACGCGACGGCGCCTATCGCACCGTCAGCTTCTGGCACGAAACCGTCCCCATCACCCCCGGGCCTCCCCTCGATCACGACGTTGACTGCGATGTGGCCATCATTGGCGGCGGCTACACCGGCCTGAGCACCGCCTATCACCTCAAGCAATACGCGCCGGACTTGAGCGTGGTCCTTTTGGAGCGCGCGGTCATCGGGCATGGCGCGAGCGGGCGCAACGGCGGCTTCGCCATGCCGCTGCTCGGCTGGGACCTGCTCTACACCGCCGAAAAGCTGGGCGAAGCCGCGGCGGGGCGGGCGTACCGGCTGATGTATGACGCCGTCGAGCACGTGAAGCGGATGGTGCGCGAACATCAGCTCGACTGCGACCTCGAAACCACCGGCTACATCATGATCAATACGTGCAAGCGGCGCGAAGCGCGCGCCCGCCGCGAGCACACCGTGGCTGAGCGGCTCGGCTTCGATCATCAATGGCTCGACCACAATGCGCTCCAGGAACACATCCGCGGCGAGCAGTTCCTCAGCGGCATCTACGACCCACATCCCTGCATCCTCAATCCCGCCAAACTCGCGCGCGCAATGAAGCGCCTGATCGAATCGCTCGGCGTGCAAGTCTACGAACAAACGCCGCTCACCGAGTTGGTCGTCAATCGTTCGCCGGGCGCGCGACTCACCCTGCGCACACCCCAAGCCAAAGTTCAGGCGCGGCAGGTGGTGCTCGCCGTCAACGGCTACGGGGCATCCCTCGGGTTCATGAAAGACCGCATCCTGCCCGTCCACACCTACATCGTCCTGACCGAGCCGCTCAGCCAGCAACAACTCGAAGGCATCGGCTGGGCCAAGTACCGCACCAGCCTCGAAACCGCGCGCAATATGATCCATTATTTCCGGCTCACCGCGGACCGCCGCATCGCCTTCGGCGGCGAAGACGCCGACCTCTACCCCGGCGGCGCCTACAAAGACGTGGACGAAAAGATCTGCGCGGCGCTGAAAGCTCGCTTCCGCGAATACTTCCCATCGCTCCGCGATGTCCGCTTCACCCACCAATGGGGCGGCGTCCTCGGCGTCTCCCTCGACATGTTCCCCAGCTTCGGCCGTGGCGGCCCTGACAACAATGTCTTCCACGCCACCGGCTACTCCGGCCACGGCGTCAGCCTCAGCAACTATGCCGGCGCCCTCCTCGCCCCCGAAATGCTCCACGCGCTCGGCGTGCCCAACCCGCCGCCGCGCCTCGAACTCCCCTTCTTCTACGGCAAACAACCCTCCTGGCTCCCGCCCGGCCCGCTCCGCTACTACGGCATGCGCGCCTACCGCCTCGCCCTCCGCGCCCAGGACCGGCTCGAGGGGGCGTGAACGACAGCCATGAAAACCATGCGGTGAATTGGCACGCACCAGAAGTCTATGTTAGATTAAGTGTATGAGCACACAGGAACTATTAATCGAAGAAATCCTGAAGCAGCCGGAGCCAGTTCTTCGCGAACTATGGCATTACCTGAAGTTTCTTGAACGGCGGCGGCAAGAAGAAGAATGGGCGGACGTACTCCCAGGTCGCGAAGTTGTTCAGGAGGTAATGGACATAATTGATGGCGACTAACCCACGCCACGGGGAAATCTGGTTAGCGGACTTGGGACTGGCAGGCAAGACGCGTCCCGTTGTCATCCTCATTGCAGACAACTTGAACGCACCCAGGACTCTAATCATTTACGTTCCAATTACTCGGCAGTCGCGGGGAAGCGAATTGGAAATCCCCTTAGGGCATCTGCGGTTTCTTGACATTGAATCAGTGGCAAACGTCCAGGCCATCGGGGCATTACCGAGAGCACTTTTTGAGAAACGGCTTGGTGTCATTGACGCCTCAACCTTGACCGCCATTAAGCAATCACTCGTGAAGGCCTGCGCTCTTGGATCGTGAAGGAGGGATTACCTGCTATTACGGGCCAACAGCCGCACGCGGATGTCACTTAGCTAAGTGAAGCGCGGCGTAACCCGTTGAAGAATAAGGATCGCCACTTGAGCAGTTCCTTGTCCGAATTCCCGCCCCCGGCGGTCCAAAACTCGCGGGTACGCTCGCCCTCCCGACGACGTCCTCCCGAGCACGATTGCATTCAGGTTAACTTGTGGAAAGGGTCTTGCCATGGACTTAAGCTCGGTACGTGAATTGAAGGCGGCATTGGCGACACAAGTTGCGCCGGTGGCCTCGGAGGCGGTGCGGATGCGGGGGGCGGCGCGGCCGTTGCGTTTGGGGGCGGCGCCGACGGCGGCGCTGGCGCTTGGCGTGGCCCCGAAACCGGAGGGCGGTTTTGCGCTAGCGGTGCGGATTCAGCACCGGGTTTTGGAAAGCAGCCGTACCGTCGACTTAATAACGCGACAGGCGAAGGGCGAGGTGGATGTGCGCTACATTGGCCGGGTGGCGAAGCGGGCCACGCCTTGGTACCAGCAGCGGCAACGGCCGCTCCTGATTGGGTGCAGCGTGGGGCACGTCAACATTACGGCGGGCACGTTGGGCGCGTTTGTGCAGCGGCGAGGTGGTGGTCCGCTATCCATCCTTTCGAACAACCACGTGCTGGCCGATGAAAACCGGGGCAAGGTGGGCGACGCCATTCTTCAGCAAGCGGTGGATGACGGCGGGCAGGACCCGAACGACCTTGTGGCCACGCTGGCGGGAGTTGTGAAATTGAAGCGTTCAGGCTCGAACCTGACGGATTGCGCAATCGCGGAGATCGTTGAGGGCATCGAGGCCCACCCGGCGAAGCTCCAGGGGCTTGGCAAGCTCAAGGGTGTAAGCGACGTGGTCATGGACGAAGGGTTGCGCGTGGCGAAGATCGGAAGAACCACGGGATTGACGCGCGGCCGTGTGACCGCTTTCGAATTGGATGATGTCACGGTGGAGTATGATCTGGGTGTGGTCCGGTTTGATGACCAGATCGAAATCGAAGGCGCCGGGGCCAAGCCCTTCAGTGACGGTGGCGACAGCGGCTCCCTGATCGTGGGACAGGATAACCGCGCCGTGGCGCTGCTCTTCGCGGGCAGCGACCATGGCGGCGCGAATGGCCAGGGCCTGACCTACGCCAATCCAATCCGGGCCGTCTTGGATGCGTTGAAAGTCGATTTGGTCTTCTGACGCACGGCAGGACCGGGAATTGGGTTACAATGAAAGTAATGAACACTTGCTCGATTGACAAAGCGCGGGCGGCGAAGCCGAGGGTGCAGGACTTGTTGCGGGGGGTGCCGCAACTTGCGGGGGTGGGGATCACGCGTGTCGAGAAAGGTTATGGGGTCAAGGTGAACCTTTCGGCGGAGCCGGCGGCCGGCGTCCAGGTTCCGACAGAAGTTGATGGGGTCCCCGTGCGCGTGGAGGTGGTGGGGCGCATCTCGAAGCGAGGCGAACGCTGAACTGCACACCCCTTGCCGCAAGCTTCAGCTTTCCTTATTGGTAGACGCCCGGTCGTGTGTCAGGACGATCTGTCCATGCTCAGCCGCCCAATCCAAAATAGCCGCATCATCCAAACCGGCTAACCCGGCATCCCGCGCACGAACAATACCGAGTTCAGGCAGTCGCATCAACAGACCGGGGACGATCGCTGTGTTGAGATTCTCATCCGCGAGAAACTGGAACACGCTTCAACCTCGGGATCGCCGGGCAAGCAAACGCGCGCGGGACTACCAGGGAACTTTTTGCCTCAAAATTGGATCGTAAACCTCAATTGGGACATGGCGGGGAAGCGTTGCACTCCCGCGCGGTACGGTGCTAGACTAGCGCGGATTAGAGGGTTCTGAAGGGAATCCGGGCGCCGTGGGGGCAACCAGAAGCTTGTGGCATAAGCTTTGCTGCCCTGCGAATTACGTGGCGATCCGTCACGCGGGCTTCCACCGGTCTCCACGAAACAACTGTTTCCAGGGGAGGGGCGGGAGTTGCTGCACGGAGCCACGGGGCAGGATGCCCCGGCTACACGAAACGATTGGAAACTCTTGGTCAAACGGGCACAGGAGAATATGTCCTATGATTGAAGCCAAAGGGCTGTCCATGCGCTATGGCCCCGTGCGGGCGCTCGACGATGTGTCGTTCCAGGTGCGCCAGGGCGAAATCGTGGGCTTGCTCGGGCCGAACGGCGCCGGTAAGTCCACCACCATGAAGATCTTGACCACCTATCTGTACCCCACTGCGGGGACGGCACTGGTCGGCGGCATCGACGTGCTGAAAGACCCCCTCAAGGCGCGGCGTATCATCGGGTATCTCCCGGAAATCCTCCCGCTCTACCAGGACATGGAAGTCCGGGAGTATCTGGATTTCGTCGGGCGCGCCCGCGGGCTGCGCGGGGCGACGCTGCGCGAACGGATGAACAGCGTGGTGGCCGCGTGCGGGCTCGAACCGATGTTCCGCAAGGTCGTCCGCGAGTTGTCCAAAGGGTACAAGCAACGTACCGCCCTGGCCCAGGCGCTCATCCACGATCCCGACGTGATTATCCTGGACGAGCCGACTTCCGGCCTGGACCCGCACCAGATTCTGGGCATCCGCGAACTGATCTCTCACCTCGCCGAGGACAAAACGGTCATCCTTTCGACGCACATCTTGCAAGAGGTCGAAGCGACCGCCGACCGCATCGTGATCATCAACCAGGGCAAGATCGTGGGCGATGGGACAATCGAGGAACTGCGCGACCGGGCCAAGGACATGGAACGGATGCAGGTGGCGGTGGAAGGCAATCGCGAAGAGATTCGCAAGCATCTCTCGACCGTGTCGGGGGTGCAGGACGTGCAGTTTATGGAAGAGAAGGACGGCTGCGTTTCCTTCATTCTTTACAGCCGCCCCGGGAACGGGCTGTGGCGCGAGGTCAATCGCGTGGCCCAGGCCCAGCGCTGGCCAGTGCGGCATCTGGGGGAGAAGCCTCTGACGCTGGAAGAGACGTTCCTCAGGTTAACCGAAAAAGCTGCTCAGCGAGCGGACTAACAGGAGCCGGAAAGCATGAGAAATATACTTTCAATTATGCGCCGCGACCTGCGCGCTTATTTCACCACGCCGATCGGCTACATCTTCATGATGGTGTTCGTGACGATCAGCGTCGGCTTGTACATTACTTCGTTCTTCACCTTCCCCATGGCGGACATGCGGCCCTACTTCGAGAACCTGCCCTTGCTGCTGTGCGTGTTTGTGCCCGCCGTCACCATGCGGGTGTGGGCGGAAGAACGCAAAGAGAACACCTGGGAAATGCTGCTGACCTTCCCGATGAAGGCCCACGAACTCGTCCTCGGCAAGTTTGTGGCCGGGCTGATCTTCTTCGTGCTCACCCTTTTCGCGACGGTGACAGTCCCTGCGATGCTGATTTCGCTCGGCGATCCGGACAACGGCGCGATCTGGGGCGGTTACGTGGGCACGACGCTGCTGGGCGCGTTCTTCCTGGCGCTGGGGATCTTCTTCTCCGGCTTCTTCAAGGACCAGATCATCGCGTTCGTGATCACCCTGCTCACCTGTTTCATGTTTTTCCTGGTCGGCACCGACTTTATCGCCGCCTACATCGATGACCGCCTGCCGGGCGTCGGCTCGCTGCTGACGGACCTGCTCGGGTTCTTCAAGCATTTCACGGCCTTCACCCGCGGCGTGGTTGATGTCGCCGACGTCGTGTATTTCCTGGCGTGGACGGCGCTTTTCCTCGTGCTGAATGTGCTCTATATCGATGGCCGCAGCCGCCCCGGCGCGCGCGTGATGTTCACGGGCGCGGTTGGTATCTGCGTGGCCATCGGCTTGCTCTTCAACTGGTTGATGGCCGGACAGAGCCTGGGGCGTTTCGACCTGACGGAAGATAAGATCTACACGATCAGCACGGCGACGAAAGCAATCCTGGCGGAAGTGGACACGCCGGTCCAGGTGAAGGTCTACATCACCCCGCGCGAGAAGATGCCCACGGGTATGAAAGACCTCGAGCAAAGCATCGTCGACAAGCTCGAAGAATTGCGGATCGCGACGGAAAGCAAGATCGAATACACCCCGATCTATCTCGAAGTCTCAAATGTCTTTGCGGATGTCCAGACGCCCGGTGAGGAAAAGGAGGAAGAAGGGGGTGAAAAGACGGAAGAAGACAAGATCGAGAAGCGCATGCTCGACAAGGGCGTCGAGCCGTTCAACGTGCAGGCGATGAGCCAGGATGAAGTGACCAGCAAACTGGTCTACTCGAGCATCGGCGTCGCCTACAAAGACAAGGCCGAGGA
>JACPGD010000310.1 GCA_016182645.1 Candidatus Hydrogenedentota bacterium
CGAACTTCCAGAAGCGGAACGGCGGGCGCACCACGTAAATCGGTGTCGTGTGGGCGCGTGAGCCGTCGCTGCCTTCGGCGCGCGCGGCGATCCAGCAGCCGTTACCCGACGACAGTTCAAATTCGAGTTCGAGTTCTTCCTGGTAGGGACCGCTGCTGGTGATCTCGCGAATCACTTCGCCTTGCGAGACGATTTCCAGCTTCTTCGGCTCGAGTCGCCGCGTGTCTCCAAAGGCGCGCGCGCGCACGTGCACCGGGCGCTCGTCATCCACCACAACTTCGTCGCCGGGCCGCGCGCGGTTGACGCGCAGGTCGAGCATGATCCCATTCGTCACGAACGTGTGCCCCTCGCGCACGGCCTCAAACCAGCGGTCCGCCGTGAAGCGATGCCGGCCGGTGTAGGCATAGGCGCGCACTTCGCCCACGGACCCGCCCCAGGGCACGTCGGACCCCGACGAGGCGGTCACCTTAAATCCCAAATTCAAGAAGTCGTAGTACAAGTCCGTGCCAAGAATGGTGAATTGCAGCAGCTCAATGAAATCGACCTTGCCCTTGGGTATGTTCATGCTCATGTCACGATGCACATGGAACAACACCGAATTGACGTGCGCGTAACCGGACAGCCCGCCCTGCGCCTCGACCTGATCGAACACGGTGTCATACAGGTAGTATTGGCCCGTGTCGCGAATCATGTTCTTGATGTTCATTTGCAGCGTGTGCCCGAGTTGGTCGTGCGTGCGCGGACATTCCTGCCCCGGCGAAAGAATGTAATCCTTGTCCACGACTCGGAAATCTTCGCCAAAGCCGCGCTGGTCGAACCACGTACGGTAGATGTCGCCCATCTTGACGACGTTCGCCAGGTGTACGTCCTCGGCCTGGATCCACGCCATCAGGTTCGCCGCGTCGCTGTCGCTCAGGATCTGCCCGTGTACATGGTCGTCGCCGGAGTACCAGCCCTTGCGGCGCATGTCCACCCAGCGCTCCGGCCGATAGGTCCGCGCTACCGTTTCGTTCGGTCCCACGCTGAATTGGTCCGTCACTGGCACATGCTCGACACCGCGCAGCACCGTCACCTCCCATTCGCCCGCCGGCACTTCCATCTCGAACGGCCCGGGCACGCACCAGTAGCCGCCGGCCCACCGGCCGGGATAATTCGTCCGGCGCGGGCCCGTGAAATTCCCCTGGTGGTCAAATTGCGGCGCGAAATCTACTGCGTTCGCGGGGCGGAAGTCCTGTCCGTCTTTCGCCCACACCAGCCGCACCATCGCGGGCGTGGGATGGCCAGTATCGTCCGAAAGCACCGTCACGTTCAGGGTCCCGGCATCTGGCGTGGTCAGATCGAACGGCAGAATCACCGCAGGATTCTCCCCCGCCTTCACCTCGAGTTCCCAATGCGTGGTGAGGTGCGGCACATTGTCCAGCGTCAGCAGCAGCCACGTCGTCCCTGGCGGTGTGATGCTGGCCAGGAGCCGGTAGGAACTGTGCTGCGAGAAGTCAAAACGAATCGTGCTGAACCGCACGGGGCCATCGCCTGCTTCTATCTTGAATAACAGCGCCGTGCGCTCCCCTTCGAGTTCCAGCGGCGCCACTGCCGGCAAGACGCCCCCCGCCGCCTGCCACGCCACCGGCGCACTCTTCAATTGCGCCGCGAACGCGGCCAAGCCGGGTCCCAGCGCCTCCAGCTTCGCCGCGGCCGCCGCCTTCGCCGCATCATCCTGCGCCTGGCGCTGTTGGTTTTCGGCCTCGCGCAACGCGCGGTTCAAAGCGTCCAACTGGCCACGTTGCGCGTCATTCAATAAGGGCGCGCCGCGCTGCAACAACGCCGAGGCAAAAGGCGCCGGGCCGTCCTGGACACTCTCCGGCAACGCAAACACCGGCCCGGCCAGTACAGTGATTAAAGCGGTAAAGATGCACCAGCGTTTCATGGTTCCCCCTTCCTCTCAGTGGGCGCGTTCGACGCGCGCGGCTTCTTCGGCAATTTCAACAGGAACCGCCGCTCGCGGTCCTGCTTCTCTTCGAGTTTCTTCTCCCGCTCTTCCAGCTCCCGTAGACGCGACTTCCCCGTCGCGTCCTCCGGCGGCAGCGTATCGGTGCGCTCCCCAGCGGCCGGCATCGGCACCGCGGACAACGGCGCCGCCAGCTTCCGAAATCCCGCCGGCCCGTTCGTGACAGGATAGGCCGCTTCCACCTGGCCGAGCAAGGCCACGCTACCCTGATTATCCAGCCGCACATCCCACTTCAACAACGCGGCCGTCTCGGGAAATAACGCATTCTCCATGAGGAGCTGGCGTGGCGTCTGGCCGCCCGCCGGCAGCCGCGCGAAAAAGCTGAGACTCAGCGTCAACGGGTGCTCCGAAACCGTGCGGTCTTCCTGGAAATTCACTTCTGGCTCGAACAGCGGGACAATGGACAGCGCCACCTGGTCCAGGCGCAGCCGCAGCAGATTGGGGATGCCAAACTGGAAAGGACGAAGATACTCGGCCGACTCTTCGGGAGCGATGAGACCGTCATCATTGGTGTCGATCTTGGCGCGTTCGGCCAGGGCCGTTTCCCCATTGAAGGCAATGTCGAGCCGGGTATCCAGCATGCCTTCGTGGAAGACCGAAGCCATCGCGAATTGGAGGTAGTGTTCGAGCGATTCATGGGCCGGCGCAATGGCGGCGCACATTACCAGTTGGAAGAACAGAATTACAGTCCCCTGTCGTCGCAGTGTGTCCATCAGGCAGAGTGTAGAGGCGTAGGCAGGGGCTGTCAAACGTGCCGCGGAACGCCGCTGGCTCTTGCCCGGTGGAATGGACCCGATGGACTCAATGGACGGAGTAGACCCAGTGGACAGGGGTCGTGCTTGTCCCTTTGGCCGTTTCTGTTTTAGTCGTAGTAGTTCCTCACCGCGACCACAAACGCTTCCGCGAACCACTGCCGCCATTCAGGGTCGGACAGGCGTTCGCGATCGCTGGCGTTGGTCAGGTTGGCCGTCTCGATCAGCACCTTGGTGGGCACCATGGTGTTGCGCAAGACCGCGGGCACAAAGGCGCGGCCGCCACTTTGCCGGATCACGTTGCGAATCGGATCGCCGGCATCGTGTACCTTGAGTGGGGGATTGTTCGTCGAGAGCGCGCGTAGAAACCCCTTTGCAAAGTTCAGCGAAACGGCCTCGTCGCGGCGGCGCGCGGCGGAATCGGTGGTGACGGTGGGATGGGCGCGCACTTCCTGATAGCTGGCATACACGGCGCCGCCCGGCTGTTCGCGATCCCGGCGGTAGCCGGCTCCGGGGATGTATACCATCGTTCCGCGCAGACTTTCGTTGAACAGAGAATCGCAGTGGATGCTGACGAAAAGGACCTTTCGGTCGTCCGTCCCTTTCTTGCGCTCCTCGCGGTAAATCTTGTTCGCGAGATACCAGCGCAAGTTGGCCGAGATTTTGCCGTCTGTATTCTGATAGCGGGGCGTCGTCAGCAGAACCTCATCGGTATCGTGCGTGAACTTCCGTGTTTTCGACGGCACGTACTTCTGGTTGGGATCTTCCTGCGTGGCATAGACCCGCGCCTTGGTCTGGGTCTCGAGCAGGACCTTGATACGGCACATAATGTCATACGTGATCTCGTCCTCGAACAATCCGCTGGCATAGTGCGCGGCCCCGTGGTCGCGCCCGCCATGACCTGGATCAAGGATAATCACTACCCCCTCCAGGCTCGCTGCTTTCACAGGGTCCGCGGCGAGTTTCTCCGCCTCCTGGCGCACGGCTTCATAGGTACGGCGTTGCTCGGACTGCGCCGGCTGATAGCGGTCAGACAACATGTCGACCGGGATGCGCACAGCATCGCCGATCTCGACCCGGTTCAGGTCTTTGATGGCGCTCCGTTTCTGGATTACTTTCAGTGCCTCGTGGATATCGGCGTTTTCGCGGATGTCCGTAAAGCGGACCACGACGGAGGAATACAGGGCGTCGCCCTTCTTGACTCGGTAGAGCGCAAACTCTCCAGCCTTGTCCTTGCCATATTCCAGCTCGCCTTCCGCGGTGTTGAGGACGCGCGGCTCTTCCTTCTTGCGCGGCGCTCCCGGTGTCAGCCGTTGCATTTCAGGCAGCAGCAGATCCATCGGGACCAGCACGCGCTGCCCCGCCTGCAGTGCCTCGCCCAGCCCCTGGTTGGCACTGGCCCGCAAGATGCGCGCATTGTTGGTGCCCACTCCCGTCAGCCATTCCGACAGAGCAAAAAGAGATTCGAGACCGGCCAGACCGCTGTAGGAAACGGTGTGCCACCAACCCTCCTTGTCCACGTAGTCTTCCGGGAAGAGCGCTTCAAGGGCCTGCCGCTTCGCCTTGGCGTTTAATTTATTGAAGGGGATAGCGACCGCAATCCGATCCTTGTAGGTCTGCCAGGCATTGGCGTCCGCCAAGTATTTCGATAGTAGCGCCTTCGCCGCGGGCCCCTTGGGTGGCCGACATTCCAAAAAGATCACCCGTCCGTTGTCAATGGCGGCATGGATCCCCGGCTCCAATTCCTTGCGCGACACCACCCCCGCCCCGGCGTCGAGCATCCAGCACAATACCCAGCCGCACGACAAACTACTGAGAAATAACAGCTT
Organism: Candidatus Hydrogenedentota bacterium; assembly: GCA_016182645.1. Lineage (GTDB taxonomy): Bacteria > Hydrogenedentota > Hydrogenedentia > Hydrogenedentales > JACPGD01 > JACPGD01. The sequence goes on from JACPGD010000310.1 coordinate 4,587, forward strand.
GCCTCGGCGTCCCCATGCGGACGTCATGGATAGGTTTCTCCTCCCGGGTTCCTGCGGAGTGCTCAGCACCCTCCAGCTTGGCTGAAATCTTGTAGCCACTATATCGCAGGAGGCAGAAAGTGTCAAATACTATATGTTGGGGTCAATGGCAGGAAAAACCATCAGGGGATCAGCGTGGCGGGGCATGTGTGTCCCCCACTTCTTGCATCCAAGCCATCAACTCCGTGCGTAATTCCTTGGCAATTGGGACGTTTGCCTCATTAGGAATGGCGTTATCTAATTCATACGGATCGGCCAACTGGTCGAAGAGGGCTTCGTCATTGGTGTCGGTAAGGACGTATTTCCACCGATCCGTGCGGACCATCCGGTGGCCCTGGCCGGTCTTGCCGTTGACGCCGACGCACTCGCTGACCATGTAGTTACGCAACGCGGTCTCTGGATCGCTGAACAGGGGTACGAGGGACTTTCCCCACAAACCCGGCGGCGATGGGACTCCGGCGAGGTCCGCCAACGTGGGGAACAAGTCCACGGTTGAAACCAGCGCCTTGGAACGCTGGCCGCGTGCATTGACTCCGGCGCCATGCACAAACATCGGCACGCGCACCGATTCCTCGTGCATCGTAATTTTGTTGCCCAACCCGTGATTGCCCAAGTGGTAGCCATTGTCGGCCAAGTAGAAGACAATCGTGTTGTCACCAAGTCCAGTCTCTTGTAATTGGTCCATGATCTCTCCGATCTGATGATCGAGATGGCTGATCATGGCGTAGTAAGCGCGCATGAACTCAATGATCTGCGCTTCCGTACGCGGCGGGCCGGAAGGCAAATTCTTGAAGTTGTCCGTAAAGGTCGAATCGCGATAGTAATGTTCTCCGGGGACGCCCTGGTTGCAGATACTCTCGGGCGGTGGCGCTTCCCGGAAATTTGGATCGACTTTCAGCGCCGCATCCTTGTACAGATCCAGCCATTGCTGGGCGGGCTTCAGGGGGACGTGGGGCTGGCGCGCTGCCAGCCACAGGAGAAACGGCGTGTCGTTTCCCTTACGCGATTCAAGGAAGCCGCGAGCGGCCGCAAAGGCCTCGGTATCGTCGAAGCCTTTGTGCTCCTCCCCAACCACGAAGCCGTAGAGCTTGGGGTCCCCCAGGTGCGACTTGCCGCAGAAGGCCGTGTCGTAACCAGCGCTGGACAACACATGGGCCAGAGTGGGAAAACGCTTGTCTTCCACGACATTCTTCTGAAACCCTGCTGCGTCCAGACCGACGGAACCATGCTGCTGGGGAAAGAGCCCGGTCATGATGCTGGCACGGCTGGCGACACAGATGGGTGACGCCACATAGGCGTGCTCAAGAATGAGGCCCTCCCCCGCGAGGCGGTCAAGGTTCGGTGTAAGCACGAGGGAATTGTTGTAGCCAATGGCGCGATAGGTCTGGTCGTCGGCAAAGACGACCAGAATATTGGGTCTTTTGCTCTGGTCCGCGCGGGCCGGCGGCAGGCGAGACCACAGCATCCCCGCGCCCGCCGCAAGCCCCGTTTTTAGGAAGTGAGCGCGGGAGATCTTTTTATTTATCATGAGCGGCTGTTCCCATGGATATAGTTGTGATTTTCAGCGGGGCCTCTTGGGCTGGCTCTATTTGGTCCATTCTGTCCACTTCGTCCGGTGCTGTTCAACTTAAAACAGAGTAAATGAGAATTCTTCGCTACGATGAACTGAGTATCCCGTCCCCCTGCCCCACGTTCCGCAACAAGTCGTGGCTGGCGCTGCTGGCGCTGGGGGTGCTGATGGCTGCTATTGCCGTCTATGTGGCCACGCCGAAAGTGCGCCCCGGCAGTCCCGTCTTGGCACTCTTTCCAGCCTTGTTGGCGGGATTCCTGCTGTTGCTCTGCCTTGAGCGGCTGCGGATTTGCAGCAAACCCACGGCCTGGTTGTTGCGCGTAGTGGAGGATGGCCTGTATGTGAACCTGCGCACCTTCCACAATTACCAATTGGGCCGGGACACCCACCGCGTGCTCTTCATTCCCACGGACGCGATCGCCGCCGTGTGCGAGACGCACGAGACGCGGCTGGTGCCCGGCAGACGCGGCGCGCATAAGGACCAGTATTCTTACGTGGATATTCTCTTGAAGCACGGCGACCTGGGGCCGTTGCAGGCCGCATTGCGCGAGGAGCGCCGGTTGAAACCGCCCCGGGGGTGGTTCGCGCGGCGCAAA
>JACPGD010000311.1 GCA_016182645.1 Candidatus Hydrogenedentota bacterium
ACACGGGGTTCGAACCCGCGGCATCTAGCTTGGGAAGCTAGCACTCTACCAACTGAGTTAGTCCCGCTCAATGAAGGACATTCTAGCACCGATGCCGGTGGTTTGCAATGGTGTTGACGCTTCCGGAAACGCGACGGGGACGTCGCGTCTACTTTGTGGCCGTCCCGACGATGTGGGGAGCCACGAGGGGGATGGGGCTGATGCGTTCGGGACGGAAATCGAGCGCGGCGAAGCCGGCTTCTTCGAGGTAGCGCCAGGTTTCACGGTTGGGGTTGCAGCCGTCGCCGATATGCCGCCAGAGGGGGGCAATGAAATCTTGGGTGCGGCGCAGGAAGGTGCCTCGCGGGGCGGCGACGTGTTCGATGAAATAGAAGCGCCCGCCGGGCTTGAGCACGCGCCGTATTTCCTGAAGCGCCCGCGCGACGTCGTCCACCGAGCAGAGGACGAGCGTGCTGACGACGGCGTCCTTCGACGCGCTTTCCGCGTGCAACTCTTCCGCGTGGCCGTTTTGCAGGCTGAGCGCAATCCCGCTGTTCTCGGCGGCCTGGCGCAGGTATTTGTGCATGTGCGGGTTGGGTTCGACGCCGATGACGTGCACATGTTTGGGATAGTGCCGCAGATTGATGCCCGCGCCGGGGCCGATTTCGAGCACCTCACCCTGAATGCCCTGAAAAAGGCCGTCTTTCAGTTCGCCGTAGGTCTTCTCGAGCGGCCCGTTGTAGTGCGCCCAGAACCACGCGAAGATGTGCGCGCCCAAACCGCCGTGCATGTTGGAAATTCCCTTTGCTTGATGCAGCCGCCACGCCAGCAGCATTTTCTTGTGTTGAAGACTATGCCACGGGTGGTCGTGGGAAGGGAAGGGGGCGGCGGGTGGGGAGTGGGACGGAAGCATCGGACGGACCGGCCGGATCGGATCACCACGTACCACCCGGCATTCCCTCTGCTTGCGTCCTTAGCTCCACTCAAATTGACTATGGTCACTTGACCATGGTAACCTGAGCGATATGGAGACAATCGCCATATCAGAGTTCAAAGCGAAATGCCTGGCCGTGCTGGAGCGCGTCCGCACCACGGGTCAGCCCATTGAGGTCACCAAACGGGGCGTCCCTGTGGCGGTGGTGCAACCACCTCGCCCCAAAAAAACGACGGCGAAAAGCTCATTTGGCTGCATGGCGGGGACCATCCACCAGATTGGCGACATTTTGGAGCCGTTACCAGAGTCTGATTGGGAAGTATTGCGGTGACCGGCTACCTGCTGGACACGCATGTGTGGCTTTGGCACGTGGGAGGATTCAAGGATCTCCCTAAGTTATTTCGGGAAACCTTGAGTTCGGACCACAGCCGGTGCTGGCTCTCACCAATATCCGTGTGGGAACTGGGAATCCTCGTTGACCGCGGCCGGATCACCCTGGAACAACCCTTGCGGCGCTGGGTGGCTGAGGCTGCCAAGACGTTTCCCGTCCGCGAGGCGCCTTTGACACGGGAGATCGCTCTCAAGAGTATTGAGCTTGAACTGCCTCATCGGGACCCGGCCGACCGCTTCATCGCCGCGACCGCACTCGTCTACGGATTGACACTGATCACTTGTGATCGAGTTCTAATGGAAACTGACTGGCTCCCAATTCTCAAATCTGGTGGCTGATAAGTTAGTTCAACCCTGCTTGCGCGAATACTTGAGGGGTGTAAGCTTTTCTGAATCAACTGGGATTGCAGAGAGCCTGAATACCCCTGATCTCAATTGGAGTGGCGCCTGACAGCCGACCAAGGATTCGGCGAATGGCCGTGTCTTTGAGCCAAGCCTGAAGGAATTCGCGTTGCTGCAGGTCAAGAGGGAGTTGCTGCTGATAGGTAGACTGCGCGGAAGATGACTCGAACAGAAGATGAAACCACTCTTCATATTCCGAAGGATCGGTGGGAAACCTAATAGTTTCACGCAGGATTTGGTGTATACTGTAGCCAGCTTCAAAGATTCGGGGACTTCTTAACATTCGGGGGACATCATCATGCGCCAGGTCTATACGTTGACGCGCCGGGGGTTCTTGCAGCGGGCCGCCCTGGCCGGGGGGGTGGTCGTCGCTTTCCCGACCATCATTCCTTCATCGGCCCTGGGAGCGGACGGAGCTGTCGCGCCGAGTGAGCGCGTGGTGGTGGGGTGCATCGGCGTCGGCGACCGCGGCAGCTACTTGTTGCAGTCGCTGCTCGAGTTGCCGGAGGCGCAGGTGGTCGCGGTGGCGGACGTGAAACGGGACCGGCGCGACACGGCACGCAACCTGATCAACACGACTTACGCCAACCAGGACGGCAAGGACTACAACGATCTCGAGGAACTGCTGGCGCGCGAGGACATCGACGCCTGCACCGTGGCCACGTGCGATCACTGGCATGTGCTCGCGGCGGTGAAGGCGGTGCGCGCGGGCAAAGACGTTTACGTCGAGAAGCCGCTGGGCATCAGCATCGAGCAGGACCAAATCATGCGGCAGGCCGTGCGCGACACGGGCCGTATTTTTCAGTTTGGCACGCAACAGCGTTCGGATCGCCGTTTCCATCAGGCGTGCGAGATGGCGCTGAACGGCATCGTCGGCGAATTGAAGACCATCAATGTCTGGGCGCCGCCCAGTATCTCTGGCGGTTCCCTGGAAGAGGCGCCCGTGCCCGAAACGCTGGATTATGAGCGCTGGCTCGGCCCCGCGCCCAAGGTCCCTTATACCGTCGAGCGCGACTCGAACAAGTGGTGGTGGTTCAACAGTGACTATGCCATCGGGTTCATTGCGGGCTGGGGCATTCATCCCATTGACATTGCGTTGTGGGGCGCGGGCGAACGCTGCAAGACGCCCGTCGAAATCGACGGTACGGGAACGTTCCCCACGGAAGGCTTCTGCAACACGGCCACCACCTGGAAGATTGATTGCCGGTATGACAGTGGCGTGACGATTGACTACCGCCATGATCCCGCGCCCGCGGAATGGAAAGAGCGCTACCGCGAGACTTCCGGCCACGGCACCGCTTTCGAAGGTACGGAAGGCTGGGTGCACGTGAACCGCAGCCACATCACCGCCTCTTCCGATAAGTTGCTCACCGCGCCAATGCCCGCGAACGCGATCCGGCTGCCGGAGAGCGCACACCACATGAAGAACTACCTCGCCAGCGTCAGGAGCCGGCAGCAGCCGATCAGCGACATCGACAGCGCGGTCCAGGGCGACATTCTCTGCCAGATCTGCGACATTGGACTTCGCCTGAAACGGAAACTGCACTGGGACGCGGCGGCGGAGAAATTCGTCAACGACGACGAGGCCAACGCGCGACTGAAAGTGGCGATGCGGGCGCCGTGGGGGTTGGTCTAAGTAGTGCAGCGCTCGCCGAGCGCGGCACTTCTTTGACACGGTTAGAGGTTTCAGCATGTTGCCAGTGCCGCGCTCAGCGAGCGCCGCACTACAGGGGGGAATTCCCGTGAACGGTTACGAACGTGTTTGTGCGATGCTGCAGGGCAAAGCGGTGGATTCCCTGCCGTTCATGCCCATCACCATGATGTTCGCCACGGATTGCGCCGGCATTCCCTACCGGGACTATGCGGCCGACCACCGGAAACTGGTGGAGGCGCAATTGTGTGTGGCGGAGCGGTTCGACATCGACCACGTCTCTTGCATCTCCGATCCGGCGCGCGAAGCGGGCGATTGCGGCGCGGCCATCGAGTGGTTTGACGATCAGCCACCCGCCATTGACGAGTCCCACGCGGTGTTGAGTGATAAGACGACGTTTGCACGCCTGAAACAGCCGGACCCCACGAAAGGGCGCATGCTCGATCGCGTGCAGGGTGTTGCGCTGTTCCGTGAACAGGTGGGCGGCGAGAAATTTATCGAGGGCTGGGTCGAGGGGCCGTGCGCTGAATGCGCTGACCTGCGCGGCATCAATCACTTTATGATGGACCTCTATGAGGACCCGATCTTCGCGCGGGACCTCATCGACTTCGTCATGGAAATGGAAATCAAGTTTGCGCAGGCCCAGGTGGATGCGGGCGCCGACGTCATTGGCGTGGGCGATGCCGCGGCGTCGTTGATTGGTCCCGCGCTCTACGAGGAATTCATCTTCCCCCATGAGAAACGCCTCGTTGACGCAATTCACGACATGGGATGTCTGGTACGGCTGCACATCTGCGGCAACACGACGCCGATCCTGCACAAGATCGGCGAACTCGGCTGCGACATTGTTGATCTTGATTTCCTCGCGGGTATCGGCGAGGCGCGCATGGCCATGGGGCCGCGCCAAGTGCTGCTGGGCAATATCGATCCGGTGCGCCGGTTGCGCGACAGCACGCCGGAACACGTCTATCGCGACGTCGCGGAATGCCATCGCCTCGCGGGCAAGCCCTACATCGCCAGCGCCGGATGCGAAGTGCCGCGGGACACCCCCCACGCCAACCTTCGTGCCATGCACGACTACGCGCGGAATAATTCATGACACTACGATGCGCAACCGGCTCGCGGGTACGCTCGCCCTCCCGACTCTGTTTTCAGAAGGGCGTTACTCGCCGGTATTGGCGTTAAAGACTTCGGTGGAACCATGGCCCGTGCGCATGGTCACACGACGGAGGGCAAGGCCCAGGGTCCTGCGATCGGTGGAGTCTGGGTTCTTTTCGGCGGGGACCCAATTCCCTGAGCGCACGGTCAGGGTGACATAGTCCTCCTTCGCGGGCGGCAACTTGCCTGTCACCGTCGCGAGACCCGGCGTTTCCGGAAACGCGACCACGCGCTCGCCGTCCAGGTAGAGCCCGGCATCGGGCGTTATGGCCGCCTGGGGCAGATTCATCTCGAGCGTAATTGTGTAGCGCCGGCCAGGACGAACAGGCAGGCGCAAGGTGGACTTGGGGGTGGACCAGCGCATGGCGCCGCGCTCGCTCGCCCAGTCGCCGGATTCCTCGCGCGGGTGCCAATCCTGGACGTAGGGGCCGTCGCCGTCCGCGCCGATGAAAATGTTGTAGTGTGACAGCCTCTTCTTTGTCCATTGGATGGGATTCACTTGATTGGCCACCAGTTGGGTACGTGATCCCGCTCGGTTCTCCACCACCACCCCACCCGTGGCCTGATTCCCCAGGATGATCGCTGAGCGCACGGGCGCCTCGACGACGACGTGCGTGCCGCTCTTGGCAAACGTGTTCCCTTGCAGAATGGCCGTCCCGGTGTCGAGCTGGATGGCGGGTGACCCGGCGCCGCTGTTGTCGAAGTTGTGGAAGTGGCAGGCATTCGCGGTGAACTGCGTTTTCGACGTGCGCAGCCAGACGCACCGCTCGATG
>JACPGD010000312.1 GCA_016182645.1 Candidatus Hydrogenedentota bacterium
CGGGGCCGCCTCCTGGGCGCCCACGGCGAAAGAAATCAGCAGTATCACCAGGACGGCGAGCCAGTTCGGGAGGGCGAGCGTACCCGCGAGCCGGTTACGCAGCCGATTCAGCCCGATCCACTCGGTCCATTGCGTCCATTGCGTCCATTCCTTTGCCCGAGCCGGCCTTGAAATTATTCTCGGCGTGAAAGTCATTCCGGCTTCCTCCCGAGGTCGGACGTGACACCGTTCTTCTCTTCGCCAGCCACGCCTTCCGCGATGCCTTCCGGAATATCGCTGATACCCTCGATCATGCCGCTAATTACGTCCGTCGGCGACAGTTTCTTCTTCCCGTCAGGCTTTTCTTCTTCGAATCCGAAATTGTCCATGACGGTATAGGAGGGTTTCCAGATCTCGGCCTTGATGAGGAAGACCAGTTCGCGGCGACCCTCCGACGTGTCCTGGTTGCCCAGCGCCGTTGTGATGGGCACCTGCGGCGCGGTGAATGGGACGACGCGCTGCACCAGGCCGTTCAGAAAGTCTTCGCCCTGGGTCAGCCAGGGCAGCGTGCTGAGGTTCTTGTTCTTGGTATTGCGGTAGAGCCCGCCCAGAATCAGGACTTCCCCATGACGGACCCACACGGTGGTCGTGATGCTGCGCGAGACGAATTCCGGCACGCGGATGGCATTGGACGTCTGGGCAAAGATGCTGCCCGCCCCGGCCAGCAGATCGTCGAGCGCGACGGTAATGCGCTGGCCCTCCTCGTTCACGGTCGCCGTCAGCGTCAATTGAATATACGTGTCTTCGGTGGTCGTGGGGTTCCCGTCATCGTCCACCACTTTCGGCGCCAGCACGTTGAGCAGCACGCCCGTGGGCCGGAAACTGGTCACCTGGACCGCCGTGGCGCCCACCACGGTGGTGCTTTCGTACGGAATCTCCTGGGTCGTCTCAATGACGGTTGGCACGGCCTGGCCCACCGTCACCATCGCTTTGGGACGGGACAGGATGAAGGCCCGGTTCTGATCGACCAGCCCCTGGAGCACCACCTCGATGTCGCCCCACTGATTGGAAATGCGGTCCAGAAACACCGTGATGCCGGCGCTGGTCGTGGTGGGGAAGGTAATGTCCGCGGTCCGGATCGTGCCATTGCCGCTCGAAACACGCCCGTAGGGCCGGGGGGCGTTCCGCTGCTGGAAATAGGCACTCAGGCCCGTCTCGACGCCCTTGACCGTCTGGAACTCGATGATCTTGACCGAGACATTGACCTGTTGCACGTCCTGGGCGCGCGCCGCCACGGCGCAGGCCAGAATAAGCACACAGGCTGTGCAGCACCAGAACTTCATACTATCCCTGCCGCCGGTACGTACCGACACACTCGTAGCGGTTGACGTTCTCGATGTCGTCGAAGTTGCTGAATTTCGCGCTGAAGGCGCGCTTCTCGCCGGGCCGCAGTTGCCCGATCCGGATCGTCTGCGTGTCGTAAACCAAAGTGCCGAAGCCATAGATGGTCACCACCACTTCCGCGTCCAGGAGGACTTCCTCGCCGCGGTTGGTGACCTGGCCCGTCACCGTGTAATAGCGTTCCTTGTGCGTCGCCGGATATCCCTCGAAGCGCCCGCTGCGGAACGCCGAGGTGCCAAAGATGACCAGCGGCTCGGCCTCCGAAGTCCGCCGGACCACTTCTTCCGGCGTCAGTAACAGGTAATTGCCGTCCGGCTGCCGTTCGATCCGGGTCCGGATCGTCACGTCGTAGGCCAATTGCGGGTATTGAACCAGAATTTCCTCGTAGAGCGCGCCCGCCTGGCTGTATTCACCCCTCTTCCAATACAAGTCAGCCAATTCCATCTGCTGGGCATGGCTCAACGGCCCTTGTTTGCCCGCCGTCTCGACGGCCTGAATGCGCTGGTCGATGCCTTGCGGGGTAAGCATCGTGTCCTCCACCTCTTTCGTCAGGGTGGCCAGGTAGTCTTGGCTGCTCTGGACATAGCGGCCCTCGGGTGCCAGGTGCAAATACTGGTTGAAATAGTCCTGGGCATCCTTCAGCCCGCCGATCTTGTGATAAGTGATACCCAGATAGTAGGTGCTCTCGATGGCAGCGGGCGTGCCCGGAAATTTCGAGTTCACATGCATGAGGCGCGGGATAGCCAAACTATATTCCCCTGCTTGTATCATGCGCTGCGCTACCGCCAGTTCTCGCTCCGCGGCCGCTTCATCCAGCGCACCGTTCCCAGGTTCCCGGTTCGCACCGAGGGGGGGAGTCAATGGTTCCGGCGTTGAGACACAGCCCGTGCCCCAGGCCACTAGCCCACAGAGTATGACTCCCCCTAACGCACGTGGTGATAAGTACATACACGAACCTCAGGCAAGATTAAGAAGAGGTTGTGTACCGGTCATTTCTCCGATTTATCCTCATCATCGAACTTCTTCAGGATGAGGTCGGTGATGTCGTCGGCGGGGATGGGCGGCTCCAGGCTGCCCAAGTAACCCGTTGCGGCGATCAGGTCGTAATCGCTCTCTTTCCCCACTTTCGAGATCACGCGCACCGCGTGATCGCTGGCCATGCTGAGCTGAATCCAGTACTTGGCCGTGCCCGACGCGATCTTCTTCTTCTTAATCTGTGCGTATTCTGGTGTGGCCTTGACCACTGCCTCGTAATCTACCTTGGCCGCCTTTTCAAAGTTGGACGCGTTGCCCCAATACACCTTTTGGGTATCGAGTTTCTCGGCCGGGATGGAATAAGTCCCTGCCACCGCGGACGAGATTGCCAATACTATCATACCTGCCAGTCCGAATGTGAACTGTTTCCACATGTTCGGTACCTCTGCCCCCGCGCCGACTCTCCGGCTCCCAACCGGGCCACAAGGCCTGTTTGGGAGCGTTTGGAGGATAGCATCGGGTGCTTTTGGACTCTGTGGTTGCTCTTTATATGAAAAACGCATGAGAATGTCAAGCAATTACTTGTGCTTTCCATTCTTCATGGAGGTCTCCAAAGCCACAACCACCACCACAGGACTACCCCGGAAACCTGGCCCAGCCGAAGCTGGTATGACCCTCCTTGTTGGATTGCAGTTTAGACTGCTTTGTATTGGTATCCCCGGTTCCCCCCGAAAGTTTCCTGGGGACATCTCCCTACCTGTTACCTCTCCATATTACCACCCACGGGGGCGATTCATCACAGCCGGCACTGCAAATGATACGATAAGTCATTTGTATAATTGAGGTTAGTTAGAGCGAAATTTGTCAACGAA
>JACPGD010000313.1 GCA_016182645.1 Candidatus Hydrogenedentota bacterium
TGCAGTGGGTGAGTCCTTCGCTGCGGGCAGCCTGATTCAGGTCCGTGCCCCATTCGTACGCGGCAATCTGACGGATCTGACTGGGGAGCTTGGCGGAAGCGGCTTCGACTTCCTGTTGCGTCGTTTCTGGAGTATCGGGCTTGAACGCAAACAGCACCACATGCCGCACCGTTTCAGTGGGTTGGTCGTCCGTCGCTGCTCCGTGTATTTGAGATCCAGTGGCACAGCCCGCAAAAAGCACAAACCCGAAAGGTAGCAGCGCGGCGGCCACTACCCATGGCCGCCATTGAGCAGACAGCACAGTGTTTCCCTTGGAGCAACCCCTTCCAGGCATGAGGCGATCCAACATTCGACCGTCCCTGTCCGCCAACCCTATTGAGTCCATTTTGTCCATTAAGTCCATCCCGTCCATCCCGTCCATGCCCTAACGCAGTAGGTGCAGATGCTCTTCCAAGAACGCATAAGCTTCCTGGCGCTCGGCATCCGGGAAATCATGCTCGGCGTCCGGGTGCACAGCTTTCAGATGCTCTGGTACGCCGTACAGGGCATAGATCTTCTGGGCCGCGCCGGTACAATCTCGCACACCACTCACCTCGAAATTGGCGTCCCGCAACGGAGCATTAATAAACACCGGCCGCGGCGCGAGCGCCCCCAAGACTTCCGGGAAATCGAAGGGCATCCGGCGCGGATCTTTCCCGTACTCACTGGCAATGCGCGGCATATAACCGTCGTGCGACCAGCCCGTCAGATCGCCGCCGTAATACTTCGGAAACGCATTGAACCCACAACTCGTGACCAATACCTTGACCCGCGCGTCGAATACTCCCAGAAAGAGCGTGTTATGGCCACCCAGTGAGTGGCCAATGCAACCGATCCGCTCCCCGTCCACTTCGGGGAGGGTTTGCAGCAGGTCGATACACTGGCTGTGGTTCCAGATGCCCTTCATGGTCGCGCTGGTGTACTCGTGCCCATACAGCCATTTTCGTGCGTCCTTGTAGTCGCCAAACCCCGGATAGTCCGGCGCCAGCGTAACAAAACCGCGCTCGGCCAGTTCCGCCGCATAGAGCCGCTGGGGCAGGTGCTTGTCGTCCAGCACAATGGCCTTGCCAAACTCGGACGTGGGATGAAGACACAACACGGCCGGGACTGTTTGCTGTAACCCTTTCGGCAGCAGTAGATAGGCCGGCAGGCGGTCCCCGGTCTCCGGAGCAAAGCTGATCTTCTTCCGCACGTAACGCGGGAAATCTTCTTCCTCTTCAACCTGAAGTTCCAACGGTACGCGCCGGCTTGCCGGTGGAAACGGCCCCATCACCGCCTCCATGTTACGTACAATGTCCCCCCGGCGCCGTTCCCAGTCCGCCACACCGGTCACCTGGTGGCTCTCCCCGCCCGCGTCCAGGTACTGTAGAAGGTCCTGCTTGTCTTCATAGAAGGGCGCGGCCACGGCGAACGTGGCCAGGCACAGAAGACCGCAAAAGGTGTTCAATCGCCCCATGATGCGATTCTCCGGACAACCTGTAACTCGCAACTCGTTACTCGCGACTCGGCGTATGTTAAGATAGAAGCACGTGCGAAAGCACCCTTTTAGAAGTGTTTCCGCCCGCACGAGGCGGGTTGGCATTGGGCAAAGCGGCTGGCATGGCTGAGTACATTACGAAACCCGGAGAAGGCGTCGGCCTCAAGGACCAGGCACGTGTCGAGCGGCCGCGAAAATACAAGGTACTGCTGCACAACGACCACTACACTACCATGGACTTTGTGGTCGAGGTGCTCGAAGACATCTTCCTCCGGCCCCGCCCGGATGCCGTACGCATCATGCTCAACGTGCACCAGAATGGAATGGGAGTGGCTGGGGTATATGTTAAGCAAATCGCGGAAGCCAAGGTGGACAAGGTCCACACCGCCGCACGGGACCACGGTTACCCCTTGCGCTGTTCCTTGGAACTGGAATGACATGAAGGCCACGCGATATGTTGAGTAAAGACCTCGAAGCCACCCTGGGCGCCGCCCTGCAGGATGCGCGCCGCCGTCGCCACGAATACCTGTGCGTCGAACACCTCCTGGCCGCCCTGCTCAATGACCCCTACGGCATTGAAATTCTGCAGAACTGCGGCAGTAATTTGCCTGAATTGAGGAGGCGCGTCGAGAAATTCCTGGGCGACGAACTCGAGCGCGTGCCGGCCACCAGCGTTCCCGTGCTCCAGCAAACCCCCGCCTTCGAGCGTCTCATGCAGCGCGCCTTCCTCCATGTACAGTATTCCGGAAAAGACGAGGTCGACGCGTCTCATGCAGCGCGCCTTCCTCCATGTACAGTATTCCGGAAAAGACGAGGTCGACGCGGGTGATATCCTCGCCGCCATTTTCGAGGAAGAGGATTCGCAGGCCGCCTATTTCCTGACGCTCGATGGCGTCACCCGGCTCGATGTCCTCAATTATATTTCCCACGGTGTCTCCAAATTTGCCTCGGAGGAGGAAGAGCAGGATGACGTGCCCTTCGGCGGGCCTGAAGAACCCGAGGAGGCAACAGGTGGGCGTCCAGGCCGAAGCGCGCTGGAAACATTTACCGTAAATCTGAACCGCAAGGCGGCCGAGGGTAAGATCGATCCCTTGATCGGGCGCACCATGGAACTCCGCCGCACCATCCGCATCCTCTCCCGGCGCCGGAAGAACAACCCGATCTTCGTGGGAGAACCGGGCGTGGGCAAGACGGCGCTGGCCGAAGGCCTGGCCCTGATGATCCATGAAGGCCGGGTTCCTGATGCCATGCAGGAAGTCGAGATCCTCGCCCTCGATCTCGCGGGGCTGCTTGCCGGCACAAAATTCCGGGGCGATTTCGAGCAGCGGCTCAAGGCGGTGCTCCAGGAAATCCTCCGCAAGGACAAGGTCATCCTCTACATCGATGAGATCCACACCGTCGTGGGCGCCGGCGCCACCACGGAATCGACCATGGACGCGTCCACGATCTTGAAGCCCGCCTTGGCTTCCGGCGAGTTGCGGTGCATTGGCTCGACTACCTACGAGGAGTTCAAGAGTCACTTCGAAAAAGACCGCGGGCTCTCGCGCCGCTTCCAAAAAATTGACGTCGAAGAACCCTCGGTCGAAGAAACGGTACTCATCCTGCGCGGGCTGAAATCGCGCTATGAAGAGCACCACCGCGTCACTTTCACCGAAAGCGCCCTCCGCGCGGCCGCGGAACTCTCCGCCAAGTACCTCAACGATCGCTTTCTGCCCGACAAGGCCATCGACGTCATCGACGAGGCAGCAGCCAGCGTCAAGCTCGCCTCGAATGAAAAACGCAAGAGCATCCGCCCTTCAGACATCGAGGCGATTGTCGCCGAAATGGCGCGCATCCCCGCGCGCAGCGTGTCCTCCTCCGACAAGGAAAAGCTGGCGAGTCTCGAGGACGAACTGAAACACGTTGTCTTCGGCCAGGAGGCCGCCATCGAACTCGTGGTGCGCTCGATCAAGCGCGCCCGTGCCGGTCTCGGGCGGCCGGACAAACCCGTCGGCTGTTTCCTCTTCAGCGGGCCCACTGGCGTCGGCAAGACCGAGGTGGCCCGGCAATTGGCTGCGCAGCTTGGCAACCATTTCGCCCGCTACGACATGAGCGAATACATGGAGAAGCACGCCGTCGCCCGGCTCATCGGCGCGCCCCCGGGCTATGTCGGCTTCGATCAAGGCGGCTTGCTGGTCGACGAGATCCGCCGCCACCCGTATACCGTGCTGCTCCTCGATGAGATCGAAAAGGCGCACCCGGATCTGTTCAGCATTCTCCTGCAGGTGATGGACAATGCCACGCTCACGGACAACACCGGGAAGAAGGCCGATTTCCGGAATGTCGTGCTGATCATGACCTCCAATGCCGGTGCGCGCGAACTCTCCGCGAGCAGCATCGGCTTCCGCGCCGCGTCCGAAGATGCCAAGCACAAGAGCCTCAAGGCCGTCGAAAAAGCCTTTACCCCCGAATTCCGGAACCGCCTCGACGCCATCGTCGCGTTCAATGGACTGCCCATGGAAATCATCGAGCAAGTCGTCGACAAATTCCTCGGCCAGATACAGGCACAATTGCTCGCCCGCAAAGTCACCCTCACCGTCACCGACTCCGCCCGGCGCTGGCTCGCCGAGAAAGGCTACGACGAAAAGTTCGGCGCCCGGCCCCTCGCCCGCCTCATCCAGCAGGAAGTCGAGACCATCCTCTCCGATGAACTCCTCTTCGGCCGCCTCGAAAAAGGCGGCGGTGTCCAGGTCGATTTCGTCGACGGCAAACTCGCCTTCACCTACGCCTGACTGGACGGATGCGCGGACATTCCACGCACTGCCTCTCCGTAGCGTCCGGTCTCTGTGCCGAACGCAACCACGCAGGCAGCTCCCGATTCATCAGCAGAGCCCGGAGTTGCGCATGTCCTTGGCGACCGTTGCATGGTCGTGTCCGGCACAGCGCGGCATAGCCGCAACCAAATTGGCGGCTGAGAAAACCGCAGATGCCGCAGATAAACGCAGATGGAGGCCGAGAACTTGGGCTCTTGAACCACGGAGCATGCGAACGTGAGAACGTGAGAACGTGAGAACGTGCGGAGGACACGGAGCGATGTGGGATGGCTGCACGAGAGAATTCTGCGTGGCGCAACAAGAATTTGAAGGTTAGTAATACAGAGAGGCCGGACGCTACGGAGCCGAGACAAAATTCCTCTTGACAGCCCTTGAAGTTCCAGGTATTCTATGCCTGGAACTTCAAAGGATACCCGCATGAAACTCGACAAAGAACTCGTGGGGGCGTCGACATCGCTGCTGGTCTTGGGGGTGCTCGCGAATGAGCCCAGCTACGGCTACCAGATCGTCAAGCGCGTCAACGCCGCGGCGGACGGCATCTTCGAGTGGCAGGAGGGGACCATCTATCCCATCCTCCACAAGCTCGAAAAGGAAAAGCTCGTCCGCGCGCAATGGCAAGAAGCCGACACCGGCCGCCAGCGCAAGTACTACTACATCACCGCCTCCGGCCGCGACGCCCTCGCCGCGCAAACGGAACGCTGGAAGGAATTCAACGGCATCGTCGCCCAATTGGTGGAGGCGCCTCATGGCTGAGCAACTCGACGACACCACCCAAGCCCGCATCAACGAACTCGTTAATGAGCTGATTGGAACTCGCCGCTCAAACGAAGCGATGCGTAAAGAAATCCGCGGGCACGTTGAGGACAAGGTGCTTGCCTATATACACGGTGAAGAGCGCCTGACTCAGGCGGATGCGTTGCTGCTGGCACGCGAGCATTTTGGAAGTTCGGAGAGTATTGCCGCACTCCTGTCAACCGTGGATGCTGAGGCAGCTACAGTGTTTCCCGTGCGACACCTGTTGTCGTTCGTAATTACAGTATTCCTCACCGGCGGCGTAGTGGCAGTCCTCACACTCCCACTGGTCATCTTGCCGGCATGGGGGAATATGACGACTGCCCTGATTGGCGCAGGCGTTCTATGGCTTGTCTATCGTTTGCTGGCCAGGTGGCGCCGTTTAACAATTTCAGGGGAAATGCTTTGGTTTCAGCGGTGGCCTTTACCTTTGCTCGTTTGTCTATTCACATTGCTGCTCATGGGCCACTTTCTAACCGAGACGGCAACAGTCTCGGTGTCCGCTCATATCGCACAGTCATTGCAGATCATACAACCCTCCAGCGTGATGTATTGGACGCTCTTCTTCCTGACGTTGATTGTGGCGTTGGGAACCCTTGTGGCGAGCGCTGTCCTGGCGCTTTGGTGGTGTAACGTGCATTCTGGTGACAGGCGCCTGAGGCGACGCGTTCTTGGCTTTTATTTCCTTGCCTGTTGGCTTGAGATTTTGCCGAACACAATTTTCATCAAGAACTTTTTGCAGCGGGGCGGCGAACTGCCACAAATCTACATTGGGGACGGCTGGGGGATCTTTTTGAATACATCTCTCGTGAATCTGATCCTCTCCAACGGGTTCCAATTGCTTATCTTTGTTCTATGTGGAATGGCAGCCCACGTCTTGTACCGGCGCCTCCATACTTGGGACCCGAGGCTCCCGCAAATCTCCGGCATCTAGAAAGAACTTATGAGCGCCGAGGGACGTGCCCTATACCAAGGCTGGCGGCCACGGGGTTCGGTTATCAGCCCGTCCGCCGTTTCCCCCCCTCCGCGACACGCACCAGCAAGCGCAAGGCGTCATTCACAGCTTCTTCATTGGGAAAATAGCGGGCCACGTCTGGGGTTCGAAAAATCGTATTCGGGCCTGAGGTCGTCCTCGATGTTTTCGGGTTTCTCAGCTTTCTTCATACTGTTCTCTTTCCCTTCGGGTCATTGTGCGCGCGCTGATAATCCTTATGCGTTGTTCGTGAACTGTGTGCGCCACGACGAGTAACCGGCCACGCAAAGACAGGCCGCGTGTAATGAAACGTTGCTCCTTTGCCGAATGGTCCGGATCATCAAAGGTTGTGGATAGCGGATCGTAGAAGACCTCAGATGCTCAGTGAAACGTGACGCCGTGCTTTTGCACGTTCCAACCAGCTTTTGCGATGTCCCATGCGAAGTCCACAACCAGATTATAGACGTTCTGCCTAAGCTGACAACAATCAACAGCACAATGATGGCCGCGTCCGGGCAGGAATCGCCTTGCATTAGACGGACAAGGTTGTCCGCCGTCTCTTCCCACTTGCCGAATTGTGGCCTTTGGTGCCATGATGTTGGGTGGCGTGGAACCAGCAGAACACTTGGGAGGCGCGAGAGCCATGTCTCAGAACGGCGGCAACGGCAGCAATGGCAGTGACTACACGCATTCGACGCGGTATCCGGTGGTGAATCTTGGGAACGGGAAGGAGGAGGCGCTGGCGCGCAGGCTGGCATTTCCCTACAAGTTTCCGCGCGACCTGCGGCAGATGGGTGGCAAATTCACCGTCAAAGAAAGCGCGGAGCGTCTGCAACGCTTCTTCTACTTCGAGCGACGGTTGTCGCATGCTCTCGGCTCGTGGACCCTGGCCATCCCCGAGTTCGAGGTGAAACTCGAAACGGGCCGGCACATCTTCTGGCACATGGACGCCGCGCACACGCTGCGCACGCGCCTGAGCGAGCAGGAACGCGGCCTGTCCATCATCGACGGTTACCGCAATGACGAGATCGAGCGCCGCAATGACGAGATCGAGCGCGTCATCGAAGAGGCACTGTCCGCGCATGACACGCCGGAACTGCTTGTCGGCATCCATCGCGTGCTTGGGCGCGCGCTAGAGACCGTCTATCGTCACCACATCGACGACACCGACCCCATCACCGACGCGCCGACGATTCGCGCGCTCCGCCGTATCCTGCTCGACTACGAACCCATGCTGGCCTGGGCCGACGCGGCCATCGAGGCGTATGTCGCGGGCGGCATCGACGAGAGCCGGCTCGGCGCGTGGGAGTGGCACCTGAAGCAACTCTTGGCGAGCATCGGCGGCGTCACGGGCACGGACCCGCGCGCGAAGGCGCCGGAAGGATTGCGCAGCGTTGAGAAACCGTACGTGCGCAACACCGAACCGAAGCGCGACAGCCGCTTCGCCACGTTCTGGAACACAGGCGATTACGACAAGGCCGACGGCACCCCGCGCTACGAAAAAGACAGCTACGAAGGCCTGCGCCTGCGTTTCATCCGTACGCAGCGCGACGAAGTGGACGCTATCGAGGCGTTCGGCACGTTCCTGTGGGACATCCGCTTCAAAAACTTCCAGGCGGAATACGATCTCGCCCGCGTGACGTGGGACGAGGCGCGCCACACGGAAATCGGCCACCGCGCCATGCTCGCGTCCGGCTATGAGCCGTTCGAACTGCCCAACCGCCTCACCGGCTCGACCTGCCGCGGCCCGATGACCGACCCCGCGCCGGCCATGGCGGAGATCAACCTCTTCGGCGAAGTGGGCGTGCTCAAAACGATCCACAGTCTCATCGACAAGGCCCGCGAAGAGAACGACACATTGCTC
>JACPGD010000301.1 GCA_016182645.1 Candidatus Hydrogenedentota bacterium
CCCTTCTTGGTCTTGAAGCCCCGAAGGGGCGTCCGCAATTAGCCGGGGGTGGAGCGTAGCGGAACCCCCGGCTAATTGCGGACGCCCCTTCGGTCTAAGTGGGACGCTACACAAATTCAAGTTGCCGTATTTATGAAAATAACCACTTAGGCCGGTTTTTCCGCAATAAAAAAAGCGAAATGGCCCCAGAGTGGCCACGAAGCCGTGACCCGCAGCCCGCACGCCTCAAGACCCCGCTCGAAACCACGCTGGTCGAAGCGGTCTTCCATGGGGTGATCGCAGAGGCGCCGCCACAGGGGGTGAAGGATAAACCGGTCGAGCACTTCCTCGGCATAGAAACGCCCGCCGGGCCGCAACACGCGGTGCACCTCGCGCAGGGCCACCCGCCACTCGGGAATGTGGTGGATTATGCCAAAGTCAAAGACGGCATCATAGGCGCCGTCCGGCGCCGCGATGGCGGCAGCATCGCCCTGCCACAAATGCACATTAGGCCGCGGCGTGTGACGCCGTTGCGCGAGACCCACCATGTGCCGGTCGAAGTCGAAGGCATCGACCGAATCCGCGCCGAACACGTCGAGCAGGATGGTGGTCCCCACACCCCGGCCGCAACCCACTTCGAGCACCCTGCCCCCCGGCAGAGGGCCGCCCATGGCCAGCAGCCGCCGTGCCTCGAAGCGCCGCTGGATCGTGGCGCGTACGGGATTGTTCATCATCAGCTTCTCAAAACTGTTCAGCAGCATGGCATAGTAATCTTACGCGCTGGTGTGGACGTGCGCAGACACTTCCGCGGCTGAAACAGCCTTAGAAGCGGAAGCCGGTGACGAAGTGGAAGCGTCCATTGCCCTGGTCGTCGTCGGGATTGAGCGGGATGCCATAGTCGAAGCGGAGCGGCCCAAAGCGGGGCACGTCAATACCTAGACCGAGGCCGGCGCTGTACTTGATCTCACCTAGTTCAATGCTGTCCTGCCAGACGCCGCCCGAATCAACAAACGTATAGAGGCGGAGTTTCTCGGTGGCCGCGTACTTCAGTTCGAGGTTGGTGATCCAGCGGTAGTCGCCGCCGATGTTGAACTTTTTCCCGAAGAGGTAGTACTGGCGGACTTTCGGGCCGATATCGCGGATGTCATAGCCCCGGACCGTCGTGCTGCCGCCGGCATAGAAGCGGTCCTGCAGCGGTACGGAATCGGAGTCGCCGTATTCGGTGACGTACCCTTCGCGCGTGCGGAAGGAAAGGACCCAGCGGTCGTCTTCCGTGAGCGAGTGGTACCACAAACTGTCGTGCTCGAGTTTGATGAAATCATTGTCGCCGCCGAGTCCCGCCAGTTCGAGGGTCAGCAGGTGCCGCGAGCCCGAACTGGGATCGCGGTAGCGGTCGATGGTGTTGCGCTCGAGTTGCCAACGCGTGCTCAGCGTGGAGGACTCCCCGCGCCACTCGCGAATTTCGCGGTGGATGAAGAAGGGCAGTTCGCTGTTGTCCACGCTGACATAACGGAGGCTGACGCGGGCCTGCACGTAGGGAGAGAGCACCTTGCCGAAGCGAATCTGGGCGCCCTGCTGCTGTTCGTCATAGTCCTGGCCGCCTTGCACTTTGTAGGATTCGTCGAAGAGGTCGAAGCCGGCCGAGACCGGGTAACCCAGGAACTGCGGTTCGGTAAAGCTAAGCGAATATTGGTTGCGCCGTTCACCGATCGCCAGGCGCAGGTGCAACTGCTGGCCGCCACCCGCGAAGGTGGGCCAGTTCTTAATGTCAAAATTGTTGAGCGTGAGTTCGCCGAACCCGCCGAGGCCGTCCTCGGTGCTGAACCCGGCGCCGAAATTGAACATACCGGTGTCGCCCTCATCGACGTCGAGCAGGAGGTTGCTGTAGAGGTCGTCGCCCGGGATGTCCTCCACGCCCAGGCGGACGGTTTCAAAGTAACCGGTGTTTTCCAGACGCCGCTGGCTGTCCTGAGCGGCCGTACCGTCGAAGCGTTCGCCCGGCGCCAGCATCATTTCGCGGCGGATGATCTCATCTTTGGTGAGGTCATTGCCGGTAACTTTGACTTCCTTGATGTATTTCAGGTCGCCTTCCTCGACGTCCTGGACAACATGCGTGGTCTTGTTCTCGCGATCGAGCGTGACTTGCGGTGTCACAGCGGCGTTGACATAGCCGCTGTCCTGGTAGTCCTGCTGGACCTTGGCGGCATCCGCGGTGACCTGGCTCTTGTTATGCACGTCCCCCGCCTGGACCTTGATGTCCTGCAGCACCTCGTCATCATCGTAGACTTCGTTATTGGCCACCTCGAGGACTTCGACGTGGTATTCCGGCCCTTCCTCGAGGTAGATGGTGATGTTCATGCCTTTGCCGCTGTCGGTATAGACAACATCGGTCTTGGCGATTTCGGCCTCGAGCCGGCCCTCATCGCCGTAGGCGTCCAAAATGTGCTTGAGATCGTCTTCAAACTTGGGTTCCGCGTATTTCCCGCCCAGGAACCACCACGAACGTCTGGTCTTCATAACTTTCTTGATTTTGTGATCGCTCAGGACATCATTGCCAACCACTTGAATGCTGCGGATCCGCGCTTTCCTGCCTTCGTTGATGTTGTAGGTGAGGCGGACGCGCGATGGCCCGATCTTCTCCGCGATAATGTCCACGGTCGTGTTGGCGAAGCCTTTGCTCTCGTACAACTCGATGATGGCTTTGCGTTCCTGGTCGTAAGCCTCGGGCAGGAAGGAATCGCCCACGTGCAGGTTGAGTTTGGCCTGGATCGCGCGGTCCTTAATCTTATCGTTGCCGACGATCCGGATTTCGTCGATGGCGCGCTTCTCTTCGACCATATAAGTGAGCGCAACACCATCGCCATCGGGGACGGCATCGGCTTTAATCAGCGAGAAGTAGCCGAGTTCATACAGGCGGCGGATGTCGCGCGCAATGGCCCGCGCGTTGTACGCCTGGCCCGGCTGCACTTCCAACTTGGAGCGCACGGTCTGATCGTTGATCCGTTCCAGACCGCTGATATTGACCACGTTGACGGTGCGTCCCGAGTAATCCTGCGCATGAGCGCAAAGGGCCCCCCCAAGCAGGAGAAAAACGCACCCGGCTAGTAGTTTGTTCAAGTGGCTACACCTTCCGCGACTTGTGCGGCCGGCTCGAAGAGAAGCTTGCGCTCATCCTCCAAAGCCCGCACCACGACTTTGGTCCCCGGTGTCAGATCCCCGCGCAACAGCATCTCCGCCAAGGGATCTTCCAAATACTGCTGAACAGCCCGCCGAAGCGGCCTTGCGCCGTATTCCTCGCTGCTCCCAACGCTGCCGAGGAACCGTTTTGCCTCTTCGGTAAACTCAAGATCGATGTTGTTTCCAGCCACTCGATCTATCACTTCGCGGACCTCAATGTCAACAATCCGCATGATTTGTTCCTGGGTCAGACGGTGGAAAACGAGCACTTCGTCCACCCGGTTCAGGAACTCGGGGTTGAAGACTTTCTTCGCCTCTTCCATCACGCGGTCCTTCATCCGCGTGTATTGTTCTTCCTCGACGTCGCGGTGGAAGCCCAGGGTGACGCTCTTGCCAATGCGGCGCGCGCCGGCATTGCTGGTCATAACAATGACGCTGTTGCGGAAGTCCACTTTGCGTCCGGTCGAATCGGTCATGTGGCCTTCTTCAAGCACCTGGAGCAGGGCATTGAAGACATCGGGGTGGGCCTTTTCGATTTCGTCAAAGAGGACGACGGAGTAGGGGCGGCGCCGGACCTGCTCGGTGAGTTGGCCGCCTTCGTTGTAGCCGACATAGCCCGGCGGCGCGCCCATCAGGCGGGACACGGTGAATTTTTCCATATACTCGGACATGTCAATCGTGATCAGTGCCTCTTCGCTGCCGAAGAGGAAGGAAGCCAGTGCTTTAGCGAGCAGCGTCTTGCCCACGCCGGTGGGGCCGAGGAACAGGAAGCTGCCCACGGGGCGGTCGTGGCTGCGGAGACCGGCGCGCGAGCGCTGGATGGCGCGGGTCAAAGCGTCGATGGCTTCTTCCTGGCCAATCACCGAGTGGTGCAATTCCTCGCGCATGCGCAGGAGGCGCGTGCTTTCCTTTTCTTCCAACTTGGTGATGGGGACGCCAGTCCACTTGGAGACAATGTAGGCAATGTCCTCCTCGGAGATGATGGTCTCGGAGGAATCGCGCTTGCGCTCCCACTCCCGCTTCTTCTCCTCCAGTTTCGAGGTCAGCGTGCGCTCCTTGTCGCGCAGGCCGGCGGCCTTTTCATATTCCTGCCGGCGGATGGCCGCTTCCTTCTC
>JACPGD010000305.1 GCA_016182645.1 Candidatus Hydrogenedentota bacterium
CCGCTGAAACTGGACGTGATCGAGCTGGGGACGGGGAACTATCCCGGTGGCCCGCACTGTCCCGTGGATGAGCTGCTGGACTCGAAACCCAAGCAGACCGCGCTATTGGACATGGTAAAGGGCGCTGGCCTCAGCATCAGCGCGCTGAGCTGCCATGGCAATTGTCTGCACCCGGACAAAGACTTCGCGAAGAAGAACCAGGACGTCCAGACGAAAACCATTCGCCTCGCCGAGCAGATGGGCGTAAGCGTGGTAATCGATTTCTCGGGCTGTCCGGGGTCGGACCCGGACGCGAAGAAGCCTGCCTGGGTCACGTGCGCCTGGCCGCCCGACTACATCGAAACGCTCGAATGGCAGTGGAATGAAGTGGTCCTGCCGTATTGGAAGAAGCAGGCGCAATTCGCGAAGGACCACGGCGTAAAGGTGGCCTTCGAAGCGCATCCAGGTTTCGTCGTGTACAACACCGAAACGCTGCTCAAGCTGCGCAACGCCTGCGGCCCGCAACTGGGCTGCAACTTTGACCCAAGCCACTTTTTCTGGCAGGGCATGGAACCGTGCGAGATGGTCCTCGCCCTCAAGGACGCCATCTTCCACGTCCACGCGAAGGACTCACGCGTCGAGCCACGCAATGTCGCGCTCAACGGCGTGAACGACGCCAAGCACTATGGCGACGAGATCAACCGCTCCTGGATCTTCCGCACCTGCGGCTACGGCCACGGCCTCGAATGGTGGAAGAACTTCTTCTCCAATCTGCGGCTCGCCGGTTACGACGGGGCGATCAGCATCGAGCATGAAGACAGCCTCATGTCGAGCAAGGAAGGCCTCACCAAAGCCGTGCGCTTCCTGCGCGATGCCATGATAGAAGAAGCACCCTCGGCGATGACCTGGGCGTAAGCAGAAGCGGCAGGGACTACAGGGACGATGTGAAGATAAGCTCGGATGCTCTTTCTTTGTCCCTGATGTCTCTGTAGTCCCTGATGTCCGTTCAGTCTTCAGAACGTGATGCCGGTGTCGAAATAGACATAATCCGCATCGGCATCGTCGGTGCCGCCAGAAAACTCCAGCCCCATGCGATGTAGGTAGCTGCCATCACGCAGGCCGTCGCCCGTGAAGAGGTGGTCCCAGCCCACCATGAAGTAGAGGTCCTTGCTGTAATCGTAGCGGAGCCACAGGCTGGCGGTGTAACCGATATCGTCGTCCGCTTCCCGCATCAGCAGCGGATTCAACGCCTGGCGCGGCTGGCGTAACGCGTAATTGTTGTTGAATGCCAGCCACGGCACGTCAAACGGCGCGATGACCTCATAATACGCCGCCTTGATGCCGCCACTGATGTTTTCGAGTGGTTTCACAGAAATACCCGCGCGCGCCTGCCAGAAATTGCTCATGTCCTGTTGCACGTCGAGAATGCCAGAGTAGGGCGTGCCGGCGAAGAGGCGGTTGAAAGAAATGCTGGCCTTCGCCGGCGAGAGTGTCAGCGGCACCGGCTTGCGGTTGTCCTCCCCCTCAAAATACGCGCCGCCCACAAAGACACGCGGCGCCCACGGCGCGTCAAACTTGTAGCCTACCTCGAAGTCGCCCGCCCAGGCGTCGAAGTGTTCGCCCGTGCGCCCATACGGCGAAGGCGGCAATTTGAAGAGGGCGCCGACGGCATCGGCCTCGCCGAATTGGTAGGCGAGTTCGAGGTCGTAGTCAAAGCCGTGAGAGGCGCCCCAAGCGCGCAGGCCGGCGGTATTGAGGTAGGTGGGCGCGTACTGGTCGAGTCCGAGCAGTTCTTCGTAGAACTCCGTGAAGGGATCGCTGGTAGTGTCGTTAATGTCACGGGGATCGCGAATCAGAAGCCAGTAGAGCGACAGCGACACGGGCTTAAATCCGCTATAGGTGCCGTACACGCCATAGAAATTGACGTCGCCGTCGTCTTCGGCCGCCATGCTCTCTATCAGTTTCGCCGCAAACGCGTCGATCGTCCAGTTCTCCGGCGTCCAGGTCAGCCGCACCGCGTCATAGGGCTGATAGAAAATCGCCGTCGCGATATCGTCCACGAGCCAGCCCTTGCCCAACTCGATCAGTTGCCGGCCCACGCGCAGGCGCAGCGGCTGCCCGCCCACTTCCCGCATCTCAACATAGGATTGAATCACCATCACGTTATCCGTCACCGCCGCTCCGGAGAAATCGACGCCTGTGTTGTAGGCCGAGCGGAAGGCGTCGCCCCAGATGTCGAATGATTCCACCTCAATGAAGGCAGTGACGCTGTCCGTAAAATCGGCCTTCACGTGCAGGCGCGTGTCCTGCTCGACGATGGACAGATCGCTGCCTTCGTCGTCCCAGTCATAGCGGCTCGCCGCGCCAAACGGTCCCAATGCCCGCCCGCTCAGGCCCAACGGCACGATGCGTCCCACGGGCGGCGCGCCCACGGTCGTGTTGTAGGTGTTGTTCCAGTAGCGCCCGCGCAAGCGGACCGCGCCCCCAACCTCTACGCTCTGTAATTCAGCGCCAACGGATACAGCAATCGACAGGACTGCAAGAGTGAAAAGAAATCCCCGCTTCCGCATGGTCAAATCCCCCGCCGCCTTTCGGCATTAAAGCACCATTTCCCATAAATGTTATCAAACCACCCCCCGCCTTTCAAAAACAATCCGCCACCGTCAGACATCTTGCCTGGGAGAGCCTCGTCCTCCCATGGCGTCGCGTGCCCGATCGAGGAACTGTCGCACAAACTCGGTGGCCGGCGCTTGCAGGATTTCCGCCGGCGTCCCTATCTGGTGACACAGCCCGTCCTTCAACACCGCGATGCGGTCCGCCAGTTCCAGCGCTTCCTCCTGATCATGCGTGACGTAGATCGCGGTGATCTTCAGTCTTCGTTGTAACTCCGCCAATTGTTCGCGGGTAGCATAACGCAGTTCTGCGTCAAGATTACTCAGCGGCTCATCGAGCAGCAGAATCGGCGGGCGCACAGCGAGCGCCCGGGCCAGCGCCACACGCTGCTGCTGGCCGCCGCTCAATTCCGTCACGCGGCGCCGTTCCATCCCGGAAAGCTGCACATACCCCAGCGCTTCCGCGACGCGCTCCGGCAACTCCGCTTTGGGCAGACGCTGCGCGCGCGGACCAAACGCCACATTGTCGAACACGTTCAAATGCGGGAAGAGCGCATAGCTCTGAAACACCATCGCCGCGCGCCGCTTTTCCGGAGGGAGCGGCGTCACATCGCGATCATCAAAGAAGACGCGGCCACTGTCGGGCTGCTCGAGTCCTGCCACGATGCGCAACGTCGTCGTTTTGCCGCAGCCGCTCGGGCCCAGAAGCGCAAAGAACTCGCCTTGTTGAATGGTGCACGAGAAGTCGCTAATGCCGCCCCCCTGCTCGAAGCGCCGGGTGATACTTTCGAGCTGGACGCTGCTCATCGCGCGCTGTAGACTTCCTGTTCCCAGCGGCGCACCCAGTCCCCTTCTTTCTCTGCCAATTTCTCTTGGTCGAAGTGCATCGGCTGCAATGCCTGCGCCGTCATCCACTCGGGAAGTTGCGCCGGTTCGATGTCCTGGCGCGCCGGCATCTTCGCGTAAGCTGTCGCCTGCTGCACCAGCGACTCCCGCGAGGTCACGAACTCATAGAATCTCTTGGCCCATTCCAGGTGTGGTGCGTTGCGCAGAATGGCGATACCCTCCGTCAAGATCGGCGTGTCCGGCGGTACGTGATAGCCAAAGGGAAAACCGTTCCGGTCGCGCTGCAGGATGATATCGGGCAGCAGCCACACGCTGACACGATCCGGGTTCTTCTTGAGGTGGTCGAAAAGCAGGTTGGGGCTTTCCGGATACGAGGCCGTGTTCTCGTGCAGGCGCTTTAACCACGCGAAGCCTTCATCCTCCGATGGCGCGCGCATGATCATGGCCGCCAGAAACGTCCGCATCGTGCCCGAGCCCAGCGGCTTGCGCAACGTAATCCGCCCGGCCCATGCGGGAGTGACAAGGTCATCCCAAGTCTGCGGCGCCGCGGCTGCCTGCATGTTCTGCGTGTTGAAAAGCACCGACAACGACGAGCGGTGTGTCGCGTACCACTGGTCCCCTGGGTCCTTGAAGTCCTCCTCCACCTGGTCCGCCCACGTTGGCCGGTACGGTCCCAACAGGGACTCGCCGCCGCCCTCGCCGCCCTGGGCCGCCTGGACGAACGTCGTCGAGGGCCCGCCCCACCACACGTCTCCGGCGGGCCGCCCACGTTCCGCGGACACACGGCTGTAGACCTCCTGCGAGCCCATGTCCAGCCACTGCATGTCCACTTCGGGATACTTCTCTTCAAACAGCTTCTCGTAATCCCCCAACATCTCCGCCCCATGCGGGCTGTACACCACCACTACTTCCTTCGTGGAGCACCCCAACATCCCCAGCGCCACGCAGAGCAGTACTCCCCGAACGGCCCCCCTCCCTGCTGTCCCTTCAAAGAATCTCACAATAGTCCCTTCATTATCTCCGCCAGTGCCTCAATCGAAGCCGGAATCAACGGCGTCTCCGCCGGCTTCAGGGCTGGATGTTGCAGGTCCTTGATCCCGTTGCCCGTGAGTATGCAGCAGACGCGCTCTTCGGGCCCCACCGGCAACTGTTCGAGCGCCGCAATCACCACGCCCGAGGTCAGTTCGCACAAAAGGCCCTCCTCCCGCGCCAGCCGGTGGACACCCGCAATGATTGCTTCGTCACTCACGGCAATCGCTGCCCCCTCGGTCTGGCGGATCGCCGGCAGCACCGTGTGTCCGTCAAACAGGATATCATCCGCAATCCCGCCCGCCACCGTCTTGGGATTGGGCCAAGGATGCCGCAGGGTCTCCAGGAAAGGCGTGTCCTCGTCCATCGCCTGCTTTAACGGCGCGCAGCCCGCCGCCTGCACGCCGCACAAACGCGGAATCCAATTCACCAGCCCCAGCCGTTGCAGATCAAGGAAGCCGCGCCAGATCCCGCCTAATAACCCGCCGCCTCCCACCGGCGCGACGATCCATTCCGGCAACTCCCCTTGGTATTGCTGGAACAATTCGTAGGCGATGGTTTTCGCGCCCTCCACGTTGTAGGGCTCGTACATGCCCGCGGTGGAGAGGTGATACCAGCCCCAGCGCGCACACGCCTCGATGCACAGATCGAACACCACGCTCGGCGAGGGCGAATCCACCCGGATAACGGTCGCGCCATAGGCTGCTGCTTGGGCCATCTTGCCCGCGCCAGCCTGGCCATGCATGAACAGGATCGCGCGCATGCCCGCTCGCGCCGCATAGGCCGCGGTGGCCGCCGCCACGTTGCCCGACGAGACCACCGCCACCGTGTCCTTGCCCAATTCGCGCGCGTGGCTGATCCCCACCGATACCTGTCGGTCCTTGAAGGAGCCAGAAGGGTTCTGCATCTCATTCTTGAGCATCAGTTGGCGCGCGCCCAGCCCGGCCGCCAGGCGCGGCACGTCGACCAGGCGCGTGGCGCCCTCGCTCAGGCTGACCACATTGCGGGCGTCCACAATGGGCAGGAACTGCCGGTAGTGCCACATCGAGGCCGGGGCTTGGCGGAAAAGGGATGCCGCGGCTGTCGCCAAAGACCGCAGACTGCGCGGCTCGCCGCAGCGCGGGCACGCCAGCGCCCCGCCGGCCGGTTCTTCGAGGCCGCAGCCGTAGCAAACGAAATCGAAAGCAGTGGAAATAGTTGGCAATGTCATGATGGGCGTATTTTGGCAGAAGGGGAGGCCAACTTAAAACCAAATCCTGCCGCAGTGGAATCGCGCTCGCCGAGCGCGATACTTACGCACACGCCCCCGCGACCCGGAGCGCATAACCGTCATGTCGAGCGTTCGGCCAACGCGCGACGGCTGGCGAAGCGTGGTAGAATACAGGAAGGCTAACGGGAGGCTTGTCCCATGCGAATTCTGGCGTTTCTCACGGCGGTCCTGCTTCTTTCCGGTTGTGGTGTCGAATTATTGACCACCACGGCAATCCAGGGAGAATTACAGGCGGAACAACTCAAGGCCATGCGCGGGCAGGTGCAGCGGGCGGCGGGTACGAGCGGGCGCATCAATCTACAGCGCGCCCTCGACACCTATAAGGCCGAAAAAGGGGCCAATCCCCCCTCGCTCGACGCGCTGGTGCCGGGGTGGATTCCCACCCTGCCGACGCAGGAAGATGGCAGTCCCTATGGCTACGACCCGGTCAGCGGGCAATTGTTGACCGGTCCCAACGCGGCCGGGGCGGCGAACGACCAACAGATGATTCAGCAAATCCAGGCGGCAATCAACCGCTACGGCACGGCCGTGGGTTACTACCCCCCGACGCTGGACGCGCTGGTCCCCGCCTACCTGCCCTCGCCGCCGCGAACCAGTACTGGCCAGCCATTCGTCTACAACAACCAGAACGGCTACGTGGGGCTGCCGGGGAGCGCCCCCCTTCCGGCGCAGGCGGCCCGGCCCGGCGTCCCCGTCGGCGCGGGACCCATGGGCGAAGCGATGACCGGCATCGCCATGCAGAACCAACTCAACAGCATGAGCAACGCGGGCGCCAGCGCAGCCGGCACCCGGATGCGCGGCGCCACCCGCGAAAATGCAGGCGACCACAATGCCATGCAGAACCAGGTAATGGACAACCTGGGGCTGTGAATTGCGGGGGCAGTTGGATCTGTCAGACCTGTCGAACCTGTCAGACTCGTCCGATCCGTCCGCCCAAGGCCGGATCCGGGGTTGATCCATCGCGCTGAATCCGCTAGAGTTTCTCCAGTGCGAGGTCTACTCGCTTCCTTCCAATTCTTCCAGCCTGGCGCGGACTAAGATATCCGCGCTCCCGCGTTGTGAAGTCAAACACAATCATCAAGGGCGCCAGGGGCAAATGACCATGGTCCGTGTTGGTGTCGTGGGGGTCGGACACCTGGGCTTTCACCATGCGCGCAATTACAGCGCGATGGCGGAGGTCCAGCTTGCCGGCGTGGTGGATACAGACGAAAAGAACCGGGTAAAAGCCTCGGACGCATTCACGGTGCCCGGCTTCAGCGAGGTGAAAACGCTGCTGGAGGTGGGCGTGGACGCGGTCTCCGTGGTGACCCCGACAGTGGCCCATCACGACGTCGTCCTCGAATTGCTCCAGGCCGGCGTGCATGTGCTCGTTGAGAAACCGATTGCGACTTCACTGCGCGAAGCCGAGACCATGGCCACCGTCGCTCAGGCGCACGATTGCATTTTGCAGGTCGGGCATATCGAACGCTTCAACGGGGCCGTCATGGCCTTGCTCGGGGCCATTAAGCGGCCGCGTTTTATCGAGTGTCACCGGCTTAGTCCCTTCCCGATGCGCGGCACCGATGTGAGCGTCGTATTAGATTTGATGATCCACGACCTCGACATTGTAATCGCACTCGATCCCTCCGAAGTGGTCTCGATTGACGCCGTGGGCGTGCCGGTCTTCGCCGCCCAGGAGGACATCGCCAACGTCCGGCTGCGGTTTGCCTCAGGGTGTGTCGCCAATTTGACGAGCAGCCGCGTTTCGCTCGAGAGAATGCGCAAGATCCGAATCTTCGAAGATAACGCCTATGTCAGCACCGACTACAGCGCGCAGGAAGTGCTGGTCTACCGGAAAAAGCCGGGACCGATCCCCGCGGGCGTCAATCCGATGGAATTCATTGAGATCGAACCCCTGCCGGTCGTGAAGGACGAACCGCTCAAACTCGAACTCGAGTCATTTATCGCCTGCGTGCGCGAAGGCAAGCGCCCCGTCGTCGCCGCGGAGGACGGCGTGAAGGCGCTGCGCCTCGCCGAAGCCATTGTCGCCAATATCCGAGAGCACACTTGAAGCGACTCTTCTTTGTAGCGGGTGAATCCTCGGGCGATATGCATGGCGCGGGCCTTATCCGGGCCCTGCGCAGCCAGGAGCCGGAGCTGATTTGTGAAGGCCTCGGCGGACACCTGATGGAAGCGGAAGGTATGGCGCTGCGCCACGATCTCGCGAGTGACGCGATCATGGGTTTCACCGAAGTCGTCAAACACCTGTTGCCCATCCGGCGGCTCCTGCTGGACACGGTCGAGCATCTGCGCCAGACGCGGCCCGCCGCCCTTGTCCTTATCGACTATCCGGGGTTCAATATCCGGCTCGCAAAAAGAGCGCACGCCCTGGGCATTCCCGTCCTCTATTACATCAGCCCGCAAGTCTGGGCCTGGAAAAAGGGCCGCATTCACACGCTGGCGCGCTGCGTTTCGAAAATGCTGGTCATCTTCCCCTTCGAAGAGGTGCTCTACCGGAAGGTGGGGCTGGACTGCCGCTTTGTGGGTCATCCGCTGCTCGACCATGTCGCGGCACATCAGCGAACGCGGGACGGAGACGGGCCAATGATCATCGGCCTGTTTCCCGGCAGCCGCGCCCAGGAGATCGAGCGCTTGCTGGGACCCATGCTCGCCACGGCCCGCAGCATCCTCGAACGTTACCCCGAGGCGCGCTTTGCCACGCCCGTTGTCAACGAACGGCGGGCGGACCTTGTACGCGCCCTCGCCGGGAATTTCCCGCTCGACATCCGCGTTGGGGGGATGTATGACGTCCTGAATGCCGCGCGCTTCTGCCTCGTGGCTTCAGGCACGGCCACCCTCGAAACCGCCCTGTTCGGTGTGCCGCTCGTGATCGTATACCGGGTCACACCGCTCACCTTTTGGCTCGCGCGCTGGCTGGTGGACATCGAGCACATCGGTATAGTAAATATATTGGCGGGCCGGCGCATTATCCCGGAATTCATCCAGCACGACGCCGTCGCCGAAAAAATC
>JACPGD010000306.1 GCA_016182645.1 Candidatus Hydrogenedentota bacterium
AGCACGAGCACCGCGAGCGGTACCGGGCAGGACAATCCGTACTCAGGGTTCCTGATGGACAGCATGATGGACCCTGTGCCCTGGCATTCGGGGATTCCCTTTGAACCGCTCAACGACGCCATTATGCGGACCACGATCTCGGACGAGTACGGGAAATTGAATCTGAACGCGCTCCTGCAAGCCGAGGGCGACGGCCAGCCGGCGGAACGCGATGCGCTGGTAGAGACATTGACCAACTTTTTCCGTTACCGGGCGCCAGACAGCGAGACGCCGCCGGAAGCCATTGTGGACGCCATCCTCGACTGGTTGGACTACGACGACGAGGATGAGGAACGGCCGGAAGGGGCGGAGATGGAGTACTACGAAGGGCTTGAAATTCCGTATGCGTGCAAGAACGGCCCCATGGATTCCATCGAGGAGTTGTTGCTCATCAAGGGCATGACGCCGGAGCTTTACTACGGCAATGTGGAGGAAGAACAACTGCCGCTCAGCGAGTATCTGACGGTCCACGGCGATTGGCAGGGACGGATCAACATTAATACGGCGCAGTTGGATCTGTTGCAGTCGGTGTTTGAGGCGAATGGGGGAGACCCCGCCCTGGCGGCGGAGATATATGAGACCGTCCGCACCGAGCAGCCGTATACCGATGCGGGCCAGGTCCAAGGGCTGTTACCCGAGCAACAAGCCGCGGAAGAGGAAGAACAATTGCGCCGTCAACAGCAGCGGCGGCAAGATCCGCAAGCGGAACAGGAGCAGCGCCGGAACAGGACCTCGAGTGTGTTCACGGTCAGCAGCAACGCTTTTCGCATCTATGGCGATGGGATGTTTGAAGAGACCCTGGTGAGGATTGAAGCGTATGTTTACCGGGGCGGCGCGGCGGGCGGCGGCGGCGGCGAGGACGGCGCGGCGCCGTCGGAGGAACCCTTCCGCGTCCTGGCCTGGAACGTGATTCGATGAATGGTGTTAAATAGTCCCCTTCGAGAGGGCGGGCCTGCCCGCGGGCCGATTGAATACATGTGAATAGCCGATCTTGCGTACCAACCGGCCCGCGGGTACGCTCGCCCTCCCGATTGGCTCTTTTGTCCCATCGATGTTTTGGAAAGAGGCTGATGATAGCTAGAGCGAAAATTGCAGCGATTGAATTGAACGGCGATGACGTGCGCGTGGCGGTGGTGAAGACCGGCGGCAGGCTGCCGGCCGTGGTGGAACTCGTAGGCGGCCGGGCCGTCTATGTGGCGCCGGAAGAGCGCACGCAGGCGCTCGCGCGCACCGTGGAAGAGGTGCTGGACAAGCTCAAGTCGAAACCATCCGCGTGTGTGCTGTGCGCGAGCAGTCTGTACACGATCGTGCGGCAGTTGAGCATTCCGTTTCGGGGCCGGCGCCGGGTCGCCGCGGCGGTACCGTTTGAATTGGAACCCCATTTGGCGTTTCCCCTGGATGACCTGCTCCTGGACTACAACGTGATCGCGGAAGTCGAGGGCGAGACTGAAGTACTGGCGCTGGGAATGCGCCGGAGCCACCTCGAAGAGCAGATCGGCATCCTCGAACAGTGTGGTGTCGAGGTGGAGGCGGTCAACGTCGACTCCGTGGCGCTGACCGGGCTGTGGCAGGCGCAGTCGCGGGCGATGAAGGGCCTGAACGCCGTCTTGCACCTGCGCCAGGACAGTGCGAGCCTGGCGATCACCTACAAACGGACCCTGGCGTACATCCGTCCCCTTTCGACCAATGCGGCGCAGTTCCTCGAGAACCCCGCCGGGGCGGCGCGCGACATTCAGAACACGATCCGCGCGTTCCTGGCGAAATGGCGGGGCGAGGGCGAGATCAGCGCACTTCATTTGACGGGCGTCACGCTTACCGCGGAGGACAAGGAGGCGTTTTCCCAGGCGCTGCGCCTGCCGGTGGAGGACGTACTGCTCCTGCCCCACTTGAAGGGGTCAATCCAGGCCTTGGCGGGCGTGGGCGAGGATCACGCGCCGAATACGTGGGAACCAGCCATCGGCGCGGCAGCCGCCGCGGCCGGTTTGGGTTACGCCCTGGATTTCCGGCGCTCGGAGCGGGACTGGCGCGGCAGCCTGCGCAGCGTGGTGTCCCATGCGATGCTGTCGGCCTGCCTGGCGCTGCTCATCCTGATAGGCGTGGCATTCTATTTCCATCAAGGCGCCATGACCTTCCAGATGCAGTCCGCGCAATATCAAGGCGAGGTGGACGCGCTGAAGGCCGAACTCGAATCGCTGAGCAATCAGGGACTGGGGACAGATATCAACATCGAATACTTTCAAGATCCTCCCCTGCTCGACCTGATGCGGGAAATCAGCCAGCGCGTGCCGGGAGACAAAGTAACCATCACGGAAATCGAGGTGAAGCCCCCGGCCGCCCGCAGTGCCTGGGTCACCATTCAGGGCGAAGCCAGCAATGCCGCCGCCGTAACTGAAGTCTATGGCAAGTTGCAGGGATCGACCCTATTTCGCGCCATCCAGGACCCGAATGTGGAGGTGACGGGCGACAAGACGCATTTCACCATTAAACTTGACCGGCCGGAGGAGGAGACGGATGAACTCCCTGAAGCTTGAGAAGAGAGATACTGTCGCTATTATTTGCGCAAGCCTGGTGCTGCTCCTGGTGTTGTTCATGGCCTTTTATCTGCCCGTGGGGCCGATGAAGAAATACCGCCAGGCCCAAAACGAGTTGAACAATACGCGCAACGAACTGCACAACCTGCAGCAACTCAAGCAGGAAGAATTGACGCGGCTGCAAAGCCAAGACGAACTGCGGCAACGCCTTTCCACCCGGCCCAAGAGCTTCGATTTGATTCCATTTGTGGACCAGGTCCTTCGGGAAACCGCGCTGAACCAGCGGGCCGAACTCAGCAGTTCACGGTCGCGCGCCAACACGTCCAGGCAGCCCATGGCCGAACTTGAACTCAAAGGCGTTTCCCTGGAGGAACTGGTGACCTTCCTCCACCGCATCTATGACAGCAACAACCTGGTGGCCATCTATCAGGTGGACCATATTCGTCCCGCGCAGGATAACAAGGGGCTGGATCTGAGCCTGAAGCTGGTGACCTTGAAGGTGTAAGGCCCTGTGGACAGCGGGGGACAGGACGGGTTGGAGGTCAGGGAGCCAAGAAGTTCCCGTGAAAGACTCTTGACATAGACGCCCGCCTGCGCAACAATGGGGTGTTGCGTTCCTGAGTTTGGCGTCCAGCAGCGCACTGGGCGGCCTGCACGCAGCGGCGCCAGTGGAGGCGTGGCGACTGGCGGGAGGTCTTTCTTGCGGGTGAGCCGCTCCATTGGGAGGTTCCTTGTGCGCGGAGGTGGTTGCGTGGGCTGTGGGAAGGCGATGGTAAATTATTGACAAGTGTCGCTGTAAACCCAGTTACGCCAATAGGGTTTACACTTTTAACATTGACAAGGTTCGCCATGATCTGGTAAATTAAAGTACGAAGAGGAACTGCCCCCATGCACAACGGTTACACGCTTTTTGGGCAACGCTTAATCGATCGCAAAGTCATATCACAGCAACAGCTCGACGAAGCGATCCACAAACAACAAACGTCGATGGGGCACCGCAAGGTGGGGGAGATTCTC
>JACPGD010000307.1 GCA_016182645.1 Candidatus Hydrogenedentota bacterium
AGCATCACGCCTGTTGGGACGGAGGGCTACCGCGCGGCGGAGGTCACCGTGGGCGGCGTGGACACCACCGGCCTGTCATCCAAGACCATGGAGGCTGTGGAGACGCCCGGCCTTTTCTTCATTGGCGAAGCGGTGGATGTGACCGGCCCCCTGGGTGGCTACAACTTCCAGTGGGCCTGGGCCTCCGGCCACGCCGCCGGGGAGGTGGTATAGATCGAGAAACAAACACAACGAATGAACAAGGGCATTCAATGTATACTGCGACTGTTGGAGGCCGCATAACAGGACTTGGTTCCGATGCGATTCCCTCGGGCGATTTTATCTGCTTTAGGGCCGGATGAGGTTGTATCGCCATTTAAGTAGAAGGCAATAGCAGCAACGATGACCAAACGGCAATTCTACGACTGGCAAACCGCGGGCGGTGTGGATGACGTGATGCGCCTGGTGGATATCCTGGAGCGCGCCGAAGTGGCATGGTGCGTCATTGGCGGTGTGGCCGTGAATCATTGGGCCGCGGAGCCCATGGTGACGCGCGATGTCGACATCGTCGTCGCGGCAGACCAAGTTGATCGCGTGATTCAACTCTTGTCCGAGGCCGGCTTCGATGCCACGCGGCACGAGTGGCCCGTCAACTTTCAAGGCAAATCCCAGGTCAGTATCCAGCTCAGCACGGAGGAATTCTACCGAGATTTTCCCGCACGTTCCGTCCCGGCGGACGTCCATGGCATACTCCTGCGGGTCGCCTCGCTCGAAGACACGCTGGCGGGGAAGATCAAAGCTTGGGGCGAGCCCGAAAGGCGCGCAAGTAAGCGAATGAAGGACCTCACGGACATCACGCGCCTGCTCGAAGCCCACCCTGAGGTACGTGGCGCGATTCCAGATCGGCTGAAAGTGATCCTGGAGAACAACTCCTAGCATGTACACGGTAGTGTATGCTGAAGGCGTGCGCGAGGACTTAAAGCATGGACCTCTCGCGTGTACAATTGAGGCACGAACCATGTCGTGTATCGCGAAACAGGAAGATCCTGCCAGGCTTGGCTCCACCATGGGAGCATGTGCCGCCGGTATGGGAGCTGCATATTCGCAAGTACCGTGTGTTTTATGACGTTGACAGGGCTGAGAATCTGGTACTGATCCGCGCGATCAGAATCAAGCCGCTGCATAGGACCACAGAGGAAAACTTATGAAACTTGTCGCCATCAAGGAGACAAATCTGAGCGACTGCGTTAAGGATGCCCAGAGGGAACGGGTGGTAATAACACGCAACGGCAAACCCGTGGCTTTGATGGTGGGCGTGGAAGGGATCGATAAGGAGCAGCTCGACTTGGGCAGCGATCCGGCGTTTTGGAAGCTCATCACGGAGCGGCGCGCACAGCTCGACCAGGAGATCGCTTGAACTTGTCTCGCAGGACGGGGGAACGTACTTAACAACGACCTTGATCGGGGCATGGCAAAGTATTACGGCTCCGCCTTAAGCGCAAGCATTGCCGTGACGGGGAAATGGTCGGAGGGGTAACGTCCGGCCTTGTTGATCGTGATGATTTCAGCGCGTTCGACCTGGATGGGACCGCGGGTGAGGATCCAGTCGATCCGGTGCGGGCCCGTTTGCTGGGGCTCCTTGCCGAAGCCGCTCCAGGTGGTTTCCGGACCGGCCTTTTCCTTGGCTTCGAGCCAGGCGTCCTTGAAGCCGGCCTCGCGCAGCGTGTCCCACGGTTTGCTCGTCTCCGCGACACTGTTGAAATCACCGAGCACAATGACCGGGTCATCAGTGCTGAAATCCTTCGTGCGTTTGGCCAAAGCTTTCGCGCTTTCTTCGCGCGCGACCACCCCCTTATGATCGAAGTGTGTATTGAAGACGGTGAAAAACGTGTGCTCCCGTCGATGATAGAAACGCGCCCAGGTCACCATGCGCGTCAGGCTCGAATCCCACGATACCGAGCCCGGTTCCTCCGGCTTCTCCGAAAGCCAGAAATGACCCATCTCGACCGGCGCCAGCACAGATTTCTTATAGAACAGCGCCGTCATTTCGCCCAGCGCGCCCGTGTCCCGGCCCATGCCAATCCAGCGATACTCAGGCAATTGCTGTTGAATGTACTCCGCCTGGAATTCGAGGCATTCCTGCGTGCCCAGAATGCCAGGGTCGGCATTGCGGATGGTCTCCACCAATAGGTCGCGCCGGTGCTCCCAGGCGTCCGGACCGTCGTCGGCGGTTCCATAGCGCACATTGAAGGTCATGAGCTTCAGATCATAACCGCTCCTGACTTCGGCACCGGCGGCAAGATTCATGAGCAGCACAGTCAGTGCTGCAAAGTATGGTCGTGAGGTCATTACACCCCCTCTCGCATTGAGATTCCTGGTTGCCCCCGCACTATGGCAAGAGTTGCGGGCGAAGTGCAAGACATCCTCGATACCTTCAATCTGGATGCTGTTGCCGTCAGGAGACCGGCCGAATCTGCAGCCCAAACCGTGGCGGATAGCCCTCTGGTGGATCTTGCAGTCTCCAGAGGGGCCCATAATAAGTTTCAAACTGCTGGCTCAGAGTCTGAAGGTCAAGCCCCATGAAAGTGGAAGAAGCGGCGGCGACTTCCTTGAGATAAGCAAAAGCGTTTCCGCTGAGGCGGCGGGCACCAGCGAGGTTGTGTTCGCGTAGCTTGATTTGGGCCGCGCTGTTAAGGATGAGGGCGCGGTAAAACGCTGCTTGCACGCTCCCACCAGGGCAGGTCTTCCAGAGGCCCTCCCAGGCTTCGTGCGATTCCCACAAGTAACCCTCGTGGTATAAGTCAATGCCGTAGAGGTAGTCCTCGTTCTCGCGCCAATTCCCCGGTGGCAGCGCGGTGACAGGCGGGGGCGTATGGCCATAACTGTGACCGCCGGGATTGCGCGTGGGATGAGGGTTCAGCCCCCGGCGGTAGGCGTAACCGGGGCGTGGGCGGCCCGGGCAGTACTGGGGCATATCGGAGCGAAGCGGGATTACACGGTTAGCAGAAGAATCAACCAAGACAGAACCTTTCCGGAGAGGGACACCAAGGACGACGCGGATCGGAATCAGCGAAGAATCAGGTCGAAAACAGGCCCTGGGGAATATAGCGATGGAGGAGGTCGTTTTGCAGGAATCAGTTACATCTTCTCCAATGAAAAGCCAGTTTGATGCCTCACAAGTCCACCGCCGTCCACATCGCCGCCGCACTTGGCACATTAAGACCCAATAACTATACGTCGCGCTTGCTCCATTTCACGCTCGAGGAACTGCGTGGGCATTCCGGCGTTACCATCGACGTCGTGGACCCCGCCAAGCTCGACCTGGCCCTGCCGGGGCAGCCAGGCGCCGCCGCCCTCCAGGCGGAATTGGTGACCCGTATCAACAACGCCACCGCCGTCATCCTGGCGACCCCAGAATACCACGGCAGCTACAGCAGCGTCCTGAAAGTCCTTATCGACAACATGGGCTATCCCTCCGCCCTCGCCGGGAAGCCCGTCGCCCTCATCGGCGTCGCCTCCGGCGTCATCGGCGCTGTCAAATCCCTCGAACACCTGCGTAGCGTCTGCAGCCACGTCGGGGCCATCGTCTTGCCGTATCCCGTCTCGGTCGCCGGCGTCGAGCAATTATTCAGCCCCGAAGGCCAGGGCCGCCTTCCCCTGGTGGAAGAACAACTGCGAAACGTCGCCATTCAGCTCCTGGCCTACCTGCGGGGGCGCCACGGCCTGGTGCCGTTCGAGAAAGAGGTGGTTCCAGACTGAAAGCCCCATCATTCCCATTCTTCTCCTACTTCCCATCCTCGCCCACGGGTTGATTCACTGGCTTTAAAACATTAGGGTTGACACCGGGGGGGAAATCTGGCACTATACGCGAAGGGTGAATTTTTATTCAGTACTTTCCGCGGAGGGTTTGACGATGCCACCGAAGACAACAGATGGGCAAAAGACGGCGGATGCGGTGCAGACAGCCAAGACTAAGGCGCTGGATGTGGCCGTTTCGCAACTGGAAAAGCAGTTTGGCCGAGGCACGCTAGTGCGGCTGGGAGACGACAGCTTCACGAAGGGGGTGCAGGCCATCTCAACGGGCAGCCTGTCGCTGGATATCGCGACGGGAGTGGGGGGCCTGCCGCGGGGCCGCGTGGTCGAGATTTTCGGTCCGGAGTCTTCCGGCAAGACGACTCTGGCCTTGCATACCGTGGCGAACGCGCAACGACAGGGCGGCATTGCCTGCGTTATCGACGCGGAACATGCCCTCGACCCGTCCTTTGCCCGCAAAATCGGCGTGGACATTGACAATTTGCTCGTATCGCAACCGGACACGGCGGAGCAGGCGCTGGAGATTTGTGAAAGCCTCGTGCGCAGCAATGCCGTGGACGTGATCGTGATAGACTCCGTGGCGGCGCTGGTGCCGAAGGCGGAAGTGGAAGGGGAGATGGGGGATTCACACATGGGCTTGCAGGCGCGGCTCATGTCGCAGGCGCTGCGTAAACTCACTTCGATTATCAGCCGCTCGCGCACCCTCGTGATCTTCATCAACCAAATCCGCGACAAGATCGGCGTCATGTTCGGCAACCCTGAAACCACGACGGGGGGCCGTGCCCTGAAATTCTATGCCAGCGTGCGCCTGGACATCCGCCGCATTTCCTCCGTCAAAGACAAGGAAGACAACGTCGGAAACCGCGTGCGTGTAAAGGTGGTCAAGAACAAGCTGAGCGCACCTTTCCGCCAGGCCGAGTTTGACATCCTCTTCGACGAAGGCATTTCAAAAGAAGGGGATTTGCTGGACTTGGCCACGGAGGCGAAACTGGTGCAGAAGAGCGGCGCCTGGTTCTCGATGAATGGCGAAAACCTCGGCCAGGGCCGCGAAGCGACCCGCCTTTTCCTCAAGAACAATCCCGACGTGGCGGAGCAACTTCGCGCGGGGGTACTAAAGG
Organism: Candidatus Hydrogenedentota bacterium; assembly: GCA_016182645.1. GTDB lineage: Bacteria > Hydrogenedentota > Hydrogenedentia > Hydrogenedentales > JACPGD01 > JACPGD01. The sequence goes on from JACPGD010000307.1 coordinate 4,911, forward strand.
TAAAGGGCCTTCCCACCAACGGGAGCATGGAAGAAACCGAGGAAGCCGACGCTATTGAAGAATGACGCTCTCTTGGGTGGCGCCCTCAAGCGATCAAGCTTGAGGGTGGGATCTTGTAATGCTGACTAATCCAACAGCCACCCTCAAGCTTGATCGCTTGAGGGTGTCACCCGGATATAAATGCTGGAACCTGAAGAAGCGTCAAGAATCTCGGCGGAGGATCACGGCAGCCATAGGCGCGTGCGTTTCTGGCTCCTCACCCTGCTGTTGACGGCCGCGCTGGCTGCGGCTGTCGTCCTCTTCATCCAGTACCGGCTCGCAAACATCCGGACGCTGGTGCAAGAGGCAATCTCCGCCCGGATGGGAACGAGTTTCCTGGCCGAACGCGTGCAGGTCAACGGCTTCCGCGGGATTGTCATCCGCGACTTCGCCACTTCCTTTGAGGTGCCCGATGGACCCGTGGTACAGGTGCGGGCGCCGGAAGCCCAGATCTTCATTGACTTGGGCAATCTGCTCTACCGTGAGTTGACCGTGGATCGACTCCAAATAGACGGGGCCGAGATCGTCCTCGAACGCCCCGCCGAGCGGCAGTGGCTTGCGCCGCGCCTCGCCGACGTCGCCGGAGCGACCGGCCTCGAAGCTCTTTTCGCCTTTCGCGTGACGGGAAAGGACTGCACGGTGTCACTGCGCAACGTCGTGGGCGAAACTTCTCTCTCACTTGCCGGCGTGCAGTTGGACTTCTCAAAATTAGCGGACACGGCGGAGATCTCGGGCAAATGCTCGGGTACCCTGAGTGCCGCGCCGGAAAAGACTCTCGAAGCCACCTTTCACTACACTTCTCCCGAAGATTTTGATGTCCGCGCCAGGGCCTCGGGGTTGACGGCGCAAGATCTCAATGTTTTCCTTCCTGCCGAACGCCAGTTGTTGGTGGAAGGGGTGTTGAACGCCAGCGTCCGGCTCTCGGGCTATCCAAAGGGAGCGGTCATCGTCTCCCTCGAGACTGCGTTTGGCCATCTGCTCCTGCGCGATCAACCCGCCGTCATCGCTCCCGCCACCGGCACGCTGTCCGCTTTGGCAGCCTATGACACCGCCTCGCATGTGCTCACCTTTAGCACCGCCAAAGCGGAATCAGAGCAGATCCGGGGCAGGGTAGACGGGACCATTTCCTTCGCGGAGCCGCTCCCGCGCTTCGGCTTGCGCTTCGAAACGGATCATGTCCCCGTCCAGGAAGCGATCGCCTATCTCCTCGCGAGCCAGCCGGAATCCTTCCGTGGCGTGGATCTGGCCGTTCAGGACCCCTATCAAGTCACCCTGCTCCTCAACGGGACCACTGAAAAACCCGAGATCAGCGTGGAAGCGCGCCTCCAGGGCGGGACACTTAAATTTGAGCCAACGGACGAGCAATTGCCCATTGTCAACCTCACGCTCACGCTCATGAACATCACCTGGGACTCGGCCAGTGGCCGGCCCCGGGGGGTTTTCAACATTGCCGCGGGGGATATCGTCTATCGGCCAGCGGGCGTAGCCGCGCAGCAAGTGAGTGGCACGTTGACCCTCGCGGAAGATGGCCTGAGTCTCGAGCCGTTCTCCGCGCAATGCTTCGGCGCCCCAGTTACCGGCGCCGTGCACTACCGCCCCGGCGATCAACGCCTCGACTTCAACCTCAGCGGAATGGTGGATCTGCCCGCCAAAAATCCGCTGACGGGTCTCCTCGAACGTTTAGACGTGCAGGGGCTCTTGAATGTGCGCTGTGCCGGGGCCCTGCAACCTGACCACTACACCTTTGACGTCAATATGGACGCAACTCAGGCCGAAATTGCGTACGATTGGTGGCTAAAGAAACCCAGGGGTGGCGGCGCCACCTTCAATGCCTTCAACGTGGACATTCGTCCAAAAAAATCCATCGCCATCGTCGGCGCCACCGCCGTAGACACCGCCCAAATCAGCGCCTCACTGGAATTTGCCCATGCCGGCGGCCGCTGGCGGCTCCAGAGCCTGCGCGCAAAATCCCCCGAAATCGACGTGGCTACCATCAACAAGTGCATGCGCATTCCCTACACTGCCACGGGCGATGTGGCGCGCGATGCCACCCTCGAGTGGAAACGCGCAGGCAGGGGCGGCGACGACCACGACGTCCACATTACAGGCGCCTTTGACAAGCTCGACCTCCAACCGGACGGGGCCGAAGTGCCATTCCAACTCCGCAACGTGGCCTTGGACGTCCGCTTTGAAGACCGGCGCGAGGGCAACACCGGGAGCATGAATATCAAAGCCGCCGACGCCACGACGCCGCCTTTCGGCGGAAAGTGGTTCCTGCCACTTCGTCCCGAGGATCCCGAGCTCGCCAAACGCTTCCCGCACGAGGAGCGTCCCTGGACTTTCACTCTGGCCGCGGATCACCTGAAGGTGCCGCCGTGGGAGGGTGTGGACTTCAAGGCCGGCGCCTTCGTCTCTGAACAGGAGAATGGGTTGCACCAATTCAGCGCACAGGTGGGCGAAGGGCGGATCTCGGGCGCCTATCATTTCAAGACCGACGAGAATGTGAGCCATTTACAGGCCAACTGGGAGCGCGTCCCCGCCCATTTCCTGATTCAACACCTCAAGTTTCCCGCCGCCCTCAATGGCTTGATCACCGGCAATGTCGAGTACCGCGTGGACCAGGACGATCCGGGCACCCTGGCCGGCACCGGCACTTTCGAAATCGCCGAGGGCCAATTCAGCGCCGACTTCGTCTATTCGATGCTCGAAAACCGCTTGCAGGGTGGAATGGGGACCCTGCCGCCCTCCCTCCGGTTCTCGCGGATGCGCGCGGATGTGGAACTCACGGGAGACAAAGTGATCACTCGTAATGTGCGCTTCGAGTCGCCTGGAATTACCATCGCCGGTGACGGCAACTTTGTCCTGCAGGGCGACATGGACTACACCTTGAAAGTGGCGGTCGAGCCGGGCCTGGCGGAAAAGATCCCGGCCTTGCGCGAAAACCTCAATATCGAGGGGCACCGCCTGACACAAAGTCCCATTGAACTGGCCTTTCACATCACGGGACCGGCCTTTAACCCCAAAGGCGCCGTCGCTGGGCTGCCCCCCGTTGGCGTCACCCTGGTTAGCGGCGCGGCCGAAGTGACCAGCGAAGCCATCAAGGTCATCGATATCCCTAGACAAATTCTCCTGGATCTGTTTAAGATTGGAGGCGGCATTGTGGGGGCGGGTCAATAAGATGTATCATACAACCCGTGGTAGCCCCCCCCGAACGCACCCCAGGATACGGGAGAAGTTAGGAATGAAGAATAAGGAATTAGGAGTGCACCTTCCAAACCCTCAGCTTTCCAAGCTTTCTCCCTTGCCCCAAGCGCGGCGCCTTCATGAGCGGCTCGAGCGTGGGGGAGTGCTGTTCCTGTCGTTACCGTCCCTGTTGTCCCTCATCAGGATTCATTAATGGAAATTAAGATCAGCAAGAGTGCGCGAACCTGCCTCCGCTGTGAGCGCGAATTCATTCACGAGGAGGAGGTCAGTTCGGCGGTGCGCATTGTCGAACAGCAATTACAGCGTGAAGATTACTGCCGTGACTGCTGGGACGCCGTGGAGCGCGACAACATCTACTCCTATTGGTCGCCAAAATTCCTCGATCCGCGCGTCCTCGAACAAGTGCCCGAGGAGTCCTTCTCACCCCTGCGCAAGCTATTCTACGAAGCGGCGGAATCGGAAGTGCGCGAAGATCAGGCCAAGGCCTTCCTGGCGGCGCAACTGCTGCGCCGGCAAAAGGTGTTCCGCCTGATTAAGGAATCCGACGAGGCCGAAGGGGAACTGCGCTTGTACCTGTTCTCCGACCGCGTGGGAAACCGCCTGGTGGAAGTCCGGGATCCTACCTTCAGTTATAAAGAATTGGACGCGGCACGGCATACCCTGGTGCAATACCTGCGAAGCACCGAACAGCAAGAGACCGACGATAATGGCAAATCTCCGATCGACCAAAGCGCGTAATGGCTTCGACAAAGTCACTGCGGAATTCACTTCCGGCCAACTGGTGGTGGGCATTTGCGTCCTCATCTTCGTGGCCCTGATTACCTTCGCCTTGGGTGTGCTCGTCGGGCGTTACGAACCGCCCATCAAGGACCAGGCCCTGCAACAATTGTCAGCCAAGTCCCCAAGCGAACCCGCGACGCCGAAGGCCAGTGGCGTGCAGGCCTCGCCGCGGGTCGACACCGTCCCCCTGCGGGACGCAGCCAAAACGGCCACGCCCGTGCCCAAGCCGGAACCGGTCGTGGGTTCTTTCACAAAACAGCAAGAGCGGACGGGGCCCCGCATCACCGAACTGCCCCCGCTGCCGCCGCCTTCGGTCCGGCCCACCGCCGCGCAGCCGTCTGTCGCCGCACCGGATGCAAGAGCGAAAGAACCGTCAACAGCTCCGCCCGTGGCGGCTGCCGCTACGGAAACCAAGCCCACCGCCGTGGGGCCAACCGTCCCGCTCAAGGAACAGCGGTTGGAAGAGGAAATTCTGTCAGAGCTTCAACCGGTGCCGGACAGGGATCTGATCGCTGAAGAGACGAAGCTTGCCGGGAACGCCGCCGCGCCGCCCGCCAAACCAGCGGAAGCTACCAGCACGGCGGTCAAAGGCTGGTGCGTCCAATTGGCCTCGTTCCAGGGGGAGGGGCGCCAGAAGAAGGCGGAAGACTACTTGAAGCGCGTGAAACAGACGGAGAAACTCAACGCGGTGGTCGCGCCGTCTAAGGATGACAAATACTATCGCGTGGTCGTGATAGGCTATAAGGATGAAGCCACCGCCAAAGCGGCGGCGGCCGAGCTGAGGAAGAAACCCGGCTTTAAGGACGTGTTTGTGAAAGCCCTGCCGTAGCGGGGACAGGGGAAGGGTATGAAAGTTGGCATCATGGGTCCCGGGGCAATGGGGTGTCTCTTTGCCGCGCGGCTGGCGCGCGCCGGGAATAAGGTGCATCTGATCGACCACCGGAGTGACCGGGCCGAGCGGCTTCAACGGAGAGGCGTCACGATTACGGGGAACGGGCAGTCCTTTACCGAGCGGGTGTCCGTCAGCACACAGGCGCCCACCGGTCTCGACCTGCTCATCGTGCTCACGAAGGCATACCATACCAGCAGCCTGCGGTTTCCACCGGAAACGCCCGTACTCACGCTGCAAAATGGGCTGGGCAACGTCGAAACGCTCTGCTCCGCCGTGGGCAGCGCGCGGGTCATTGCCGGGGCCACCTCGGAAGCAGCCACATTGGTCGAGGAAGGGGTGGTGCGCCACGCGGGCAGCGGCCTGACCCGCCTGGGCGGCTGGACCTCCTGTAATCCGGAACCGGCCATGAACATGCTGGTTCAGGCCGGCTTCGAATGTGCCATCACACAGGCGCCCGGCCAGATGATCTGGGAGAAAGTCTCCATAAACTCTGGCATCAATCCGCTCACCGCCATTCTCAATGTTGCCAACGGACAACTATTGCAACTGCCGGAGACTCGCCCCCTCATGCGTGACTTGGTCGTGGAGGCCGCGAAGGTCGCCTCGACCGAGGGCTACCGTTTCGCCTACAGCTTGGTCGAGTTGGCCGAAGAGACTTGCCGCAAGACGGGCGAGAACATCTCCTCCATGTTGCAAGATGTGCGCGCGGGCAAACAAACAGAAATCGAGGCCATCAGCGGTGAAATCCTGCGGCGCGCCCAACTCGCGAGCCTGCCCACGCCGCGCACCCGAGTCGTCTACCAATTGGTGCGGGGACTCGAGAGCCGGTGAAACTCCCCGGACTCCAGTACAAAAGTCCGCACACCTACACGCGCTCGCAGCGCCTGAAGCTGCTGGTGCTCCCCCCGCTCATTGCCTATCCCCTGAAAGCCCTGATGCACCTCAACCGCTACGAGGTCCGCAACAAGCGCTATCTCGACGATGCAATGGGGCAACGCGGCCACGCACTGCTTGCGCTCTGGCATGAGTCCACCGCGCTGCTGGCCCACGGCTATCAAGGCTTGAATTACCACTCGACCGCGAGCTACAGCTTCGACGGTGAACTGGCCGCGCGGCTCGTGACCTACTTTGGCGCGGAAGCCGTCCGCGGCTCTTCCTCGCGAGGCGGCTCCGAAGCCTTGCGCGAATTGCAGAAAGCTATCGAGTTGGTGCCGTGTGTCGGCCTCACCGTCGACGGTCCCAAAGGTCCCCGCCGCACCGTCAAACCCGGCATCGCCATCCTTGCCGCGCGCGCCCAAGTGCCCATTCTCCCCGTCGCTGCCGCCCTCACTCGCAGAATCCGGCTCACCTCCTGGGATCGCATGCCCGTCCCGCTCCCCTTCGGGCGTATCGTCGTCGATTACGCACCGCCCATCGCACCGCCGCCGAACGATTCGCAGGAAGAAGTGGAAAAGACGCGGGTGCTGGTGGATTCGGTGCTGAATCAGATGCAGTCTTCTTTGGAAGAAGCGATTGGGGACGATCCTAAGCTACAATATGCATGAAGCTTTATGGCCATTAAGGACGCAGTCACCGCCTTCCAGGAAATCCACATGTACATTTCCGGCGTGCTGGGCGTCAGCGCAAATCCTACAGTGACGCTCAGCGATACGATGATCCAGGCCAAGCATGGGTTTGACTCGGAATTCTCTTTTCGGAAGCCGGCGGGGAAGCGCGGCATAACGCGCTGGCGCTAGACTCAATTGCAGTGTTTCTTGGTTTTCTCTCCAGTGCGACTTCCGTATATAATATCCATATACACAACGCTTGGGGCGGGACATGGACTTCGAACGATATGAGAATTGTTCAGGTTTCCACTGGGACAAGGGCAATGCCACCAAGAATTGGGAAAGACATGGAGTCTCACAGACTGAGTGCGAACAGGTGTTTTTCAACAGGCCGTTTCTTGTCGCAGACGACCGCACGCACTCACAAGATGAACAAAGGTATTTTGGCCTTGGCAAGACCGACGCGGGACGTAGCCTGTGCGTTGTCTTTACTATTCGTGGCGGGCTCATTCGGGTGATTAGCGCGCGCGGCATGTCACGCCGTGAGAGGAGGACCTATTATCATGCCAAAGAAACAGGTTCCTAAGTTCAAGAGCGAAGCCGAGGAACAGGAATTCTGGGCAAGAGAAGACACCGTCGACTACGTGGACTGGTCACGAGCCAAGCAGGTGACCTTTCCGAATCTCAAACCTTCGACCAAGACGATTTCAATCCGGCTCCCGGAATCTCTCTTGGACGAACTGAAGTCCTTGGCAAACAAGCGAGACGTTCCCTACCAATCTCTCCTCAAGATATTCCTCGCGGAGCGCCTTGAACTGGAACAGAAGAAGGTCTCAATGAAATGAAGTGTTTCAACCACTCTGAGATCGATGCAGTTGCTATCTGCAAGTCCTGCGGGCGGGGCTTGTGTCCGCAGTGCGTCATGGAGGTGGGGCCAAGTTGCAGTGGCAAAGACCGCTGCGAGGCCAATGTGGCGTCCATGAACGAGCTGATCCAACGCTGAAAGACCGTCTACCAAAAGACAAGCGCGGCGTATCTTCGCATTGGCGTTTTCGTGACCTTTGCTTGGCATCGTTTTTGCTGCGATTGGCAGAGCTGCGGGTGGCTCGGAGCCTTTTTTCACTGTGCCAATGGGACTGCTTTTCATGGGCGTGGGGATCTCCCATCTTATCCCTGCGCGCCGCTTTCAACTGAGGTGAAACGGCGGCGCCCACTGCTTATCGCTGCTGTCCCTTTGGCTGTTTTCCCTCTGTCCCTGCCGTCCCTGATGTCCTTCATGTCCCTTGTTTTCTCCCCCGCCGCGGAACATCACCGTCTCACTTCGGCTGCATCCGTATCGCCCCATCGAGCCGGATCGTCGTGCCGTTGAGCATTTCGTTCTCCACGATTTGCCGGGCAAGTTGCGCATATTCCCGGGCGGTGCCGAGACGCGGCGGGAAGGGGACTTGCTGGCCGAGCGACGCGCGCACTTCTTCCGGAAGCGCGGCGAGCATCGGCGTATCGAACAGCCCCGGGGCGATCGTGACGACACGAATGCCGAAGCGCGCGAGTTCCCGCGCAATGGGCAGGGTCATGCTCACAACGCCGCCCTTCGAGGCGCTGTACGCGGCTTGCCCAATCTGGCCCTCGAATGCCGCCACCGACGCCGTGTTGACAAAGACGCCCCGCTCGCCATTGGGCAGCGGCGGCAGCGGGATCATCGCCTCGGCGCACAGCCGGATTACGTTAAAGGTACCCGTCAAGTTTACGTCCAACACGACCTTGAAGAGGTCTAGAGGGTGTGCGCCGAACTTGTTGCTCACCCGCATCGCCGCCGCGATGCCCGCGCAGTTGACCGCGCCGTGCAACCCGCCAAAGACCTCTTGCGCCGTTTGGATTGCCTGGCGTACGTGTCCCTCGTCCGTCACATTGCACTCGACGAACCGGGCCCGCGCACCGATCTCCTCTGCAACCTTTGTCCCGTTGTCTTTGCTGATATCGCCCACGACCACATTGGCGCCAGCCCCGGCGAAAAGCCGCGCCGTGCCCTCGCCCAGCCCGGATCCGCCACCCGTGATGATGAATGTCTTGCCCTCCAATTCCATGACCCCACTCCTTCCTTCCTTTCGTCTCACCGCTCCAACAAGTCCGACAGGTCTGACTGGCCCGACAGGTCAGATCAGTCTGCCTGTTCTGTCTGTTCCGTCCGCTCCGACCGATCCGTCCGATTCCCCCTCTCCCTCCTCCTCGGCAATCGCCGCCAGCGGCAGGTCCCGTTCGAGCGCCCAATTCTCCCATTCCGCCGCGCTCCGCTGCAATAGGATTTCCGCCAGATCCTCGTGCGTTGCCGTGGTACGGCCCAGCGCACCCAACAATCGCTCGAAGAAGTGCGGTTCCAGCGCCGCGACAGCCAGAAACCCAGACCGTGTGCGATAAATAGAGTAATTGGGCAAGCCCCCGCCCAGAATGCCGCCCGGCGTGGTAATGCCGTGCCGGACTGTCGCCGCGAAGTCCTCGGCCGCCTGCGACAGCGCGACCAAGACCCGGCCCGCGCCCTGCCCCCGCTCGCGCGCGAGCAACAACGCCAACGCGGCACTGACCGCGCGCTCCGCCCCGGCCAGGTCCGCCAGCAGCACGCGCGGCATCATGGGGGGCGAAAGCGTCCGGCACTTTGCCTGATAGGTCAAATCGTGGCCGGCGCGGTCTTCCCGCGGCGGAGGATAGCCCACAATGGCGGCGTGGCAAAGGCTCGGAAAGCGCGCGTGTAATACCTCCCATCCTAATCCCAGCCGCTCGAGCGCGGCCGGCCGGGAGGCCGTCAGGAGAAGGTCGGCGTCTTCAAGCAGTTGGTCCAGCCGCGCGCGTTCCGGTGCCTGCTTCAGGTCAAGCGTGAGCACGCGCATCCCCGCCGTGAGTTCGCCGTACCACCCACTCCCCAAGTGCGCGAGCGGATCGCCCAGGGGCGGTTCGACCTTCACCACGTCCGCGCCGAAATCACACAAACGCGCCGCAGCCACTGGCCCGGGCGCATTCGTCGCCAGACTGACAATACGGATACGCTGGAGACAGTCCGTCAGACAAGCCAATTCTCGAGTCCCTGGTCATGCTCGTGCATGGTTTCCTCCCTGCTGTCCCGGGCGTTTCCCCCCCGCCGCCCTCAGCGGGCGGTCGTGGTGGCAGTGTTTACTTCCTTGTTCATTTCCGCCCAGTCCAAATGTTCCATGTGGTGGACGAGTTGGTCGAACTCCGTGCAGAGGTTCTGAAACAGGAACGAGGCTTGGGTCCCGTCCTTCTTTTGCGCTTCGGCCTCTAGTTCGAGTGCGATGTGCCACACGCGCTTGCCACCCAACGACGACGCGGCCCCCTGGACCGCATGGGCGAGCCGGGCCACCTCCGCAAAGTCCCCGCGCGCCACGGCCCCGCGCAATTCCTCGATGCGGTTTGGCGTGTGTTTGAGAAACACCGCCGTAATGCGCTTAAGCATCTCCATCCGTCCGCCCGTTACGGCCATCGCTTGCTTCATATCGAGCACAGGATGATCGTCATGCGGCTCCAGCGTCTTCACCGGCGTCTGCTCAGGCGGGGCCTGGTTCGGCAGCCACCGGTTCAATACTTTCAACACCGTCTCAGGGTCAATGGGCTTGCTAATGTAATCGTCCATCCCCGCGGCCAGGCATTTCTCGCGATCGCCCTTCATCGCATGGGCCGTCATCGCGATGATTGGGGTCCGGGTGTGCGTACCCTGCTGCTCGCGGATCCAGCGCGTCGCCGTATACCCGTCCACATTCGGCATCTGGCAGTCCATGAACACCACATCAAATTCCCTCGATGCCACCAGTTGTTGCGCCTCGGCCCCGTCCGACGCCACCGTCACCACGCAACCGTAAGCCTCCAGGATCTCGACGGCCACTTGCTGGTTCACATCGTTGTCATCCGTCACCAGCACTCGGGCGCCTAAATTTAACCGGCGCCGCAGGGGCGCGCCGCCCTCGGGGGCGCGGCCTTCAGCCACAGTGTAGCGCGTGATCAACCCGACCGTTTCCCCGCGCAGGTGCGCGGACCAGATGGTGGCCAGTGCATCCATCAGTTCGCTCTGGCGGATGGGGCGCGTCAGATAGGCCGAGAACCCCAATTCCATCATCCGTTGCGCCTCACCGCGCTGGCCAAGGCTCGTCAGCAACACCATCAGGGTCTCTTTCAATTCGACGTCGGACTTAATCGTGCGCCCAAGTGATTCGCCCCGAAGCCCCGGCATCTGATCATCAATCAGCGCAATTCCGTAGGGATCGCCCGCTTCACGCGCCCCTTTGAGCATGTGTAGGGCCTCCCCACTCGAGCCCACCATGTCCGCGCGCATCTGCCAACTCGTCAGTTGCTCATAAAGCACGCGCCGGTTGATCCCGCTCTGGTCAACAATCAGTACGCGCACTCCAGAAAGATCCGCTTTCGATTGCGGGCGCGGCGCCAGCTCTTGATCGATGGGCAGGAACAAGGTGAAGAAGAAGCGCGAGCCCACGCCCTGCTTGCTCTTGACGCCAATGGTCCCGCCCATCAGCTCCACGAGTTGCTTCGAAATCGCCAGTCCCAGGCCTGTTCCCCCATATTCCTTGGCAATTGTCGCGTCCGCCTGCGCGTACTTCCCAAAGATCTTGTCCAGCTTGTCCTGGGGCGTGCCAATGCCCGTGTCCTCGACAAAGAAATGCATCGCGGCGGTCTCGTTGGTGCGGCCCGTGCATTCAATATTGATCAGAACATGTCCCTGGTGCGTGAACTTCACGGCGTTGGCCACAAGGTTGGTCAGGATCTGCCGGATGCGTCCCGGGTCGCCCACGACCCGCGGCGGCGTACCGGGCGCATAACGCAAAATCAGGTTGAGCCCCTTTTCCTCGGCGCGCGGCGTCAGCATTTCGACGATGTCTTCGCAAGCCATCTGCAGGTCGAACGGGATCGGCTCAATGGTCAACTGGCCCGCTTCGACTTTCGAGTAGTCCAGGATGTCCCCAATGATCTTTAGAAGTGCCTGCCCGGAGCGCCGGATGGTGTCCGTGTACTTTTGCTGCAGCGTCGTCAGCGGCGTGTTCAGCAGCAATTCCGTCATCCCGATCACACCGTTCATCGGCGTCCGGATCTCATGGCTCATGTTCGCCAGGAACTCGCTCTTGAAGCGGTTCGCCTCCTCGGCCGTGCGTTGCGCCGACTGAAGTTTCTTTTCCGTCTTCTCATGTTCCTCGATTTCGTGTTGCAGGTTCGCCATCGTCCGCTTGTGTTCTTCGATCTCGCGCTTCAGTTCGCGCGTGCGCTCACTCACCCGCCCCTCCAACTGCTCATGCGCGTCGCTCAACGCCCGGTCGCGTGTCTCGATTTGACTCAACATGTCGTTGAACTCATCGACAAGATTGCCAAACTCATCGTCCGAATTCTTCATGGCGCGCAACGAATAGTCCTGCTCGTGCGAGATCGAGCGCGCCAGCAGCGCCAGGTGTCGGATCGGTTGCGAAATGATGCCTTGGAGCCGGACCGAGATGAGATAAGCGACCAGCGCCGCCATCAACAGGATCAAAAAGACGGCAGCGGAATAGGTGGCTATCCGCGGTCGCATGAAAGAGACGTCGGCCTTCAGGTAAAGAACGCCAATGGGGCTCCGCACCGCATAAATGGGGTGAAACACGTGCAGCGCGCCACCGGAGAAATACGCCGTGTGCACGGAGGGCGGGTTGTCGGGAAACACCGTCGGGCCACGGTCCCGATAATAGCGGGCAAAGACGCGTCGGTCATTATCATAGACGCATGCCGCGAGGATCTTGTCGTTCTGCGCCAGCATATGCAGGCGCTCCTCGGCATTCCCCTGATCGTTCCAACGCAACGGTTCTCCCACCTGGTCCGCCGTCAGACTCGCGCTCACGTCCATCTCGTTTTCGATCGATTGGCGCAACAACGCAATGTCGAAAAAAAACAGGACAAGCGCCGTGATAATCGATGCCGCCAGGGTGGGCAGCATGATTATGGCGAGTAGTTTCTGAGCGATGGTCAGCTTGTCGAAGAAACGCACTTCCACCCGGCCCTGGTATTGCGCCGAAGCGCGTGAAAACACACGTCCTAAAAGCAGGGGATGTAGGAATGCCTCCCTCTCTAAAACATCATAACACAAATGCGAAATGCAGGACTTGTCGGCCCCGTCCGACTTGTCCGACCAGTCCAACAAACCCAGAACTCACAACTCAGAACCCACTTCCCATCATGCCAGACTTCACAACCTCAGTCGCACGCCCCAGCACCGCTTCAAGGTTCACTCGGGGCAACTCCGGCGTGTTGCTGACAATCTCTCGCCGCCCATCGGGAAGCAGGATAAATGTGTCCTCCGATTTGACGCCGGGTGCGGAGGGGTTCCAGGCGAAGGCGCTGCCAAAATGAACCTCCTGCCCCAGGATTTCGCGCACGCGCAACGCCCAGTTTTCCTCCAACACCGGGAAACCGCACCCCGGTGTAGCTTTGCACGTGCGGCCCGCATACCCCGTGGCGCCGCCCTGGTGATGATTGTGCCACTCGTTCTGAACGAACCCCAGCCCCGCGTAGGCCGCCTGGCAGGCCGCGAACACGTCGCCCAGGGACCTGCCCGGTACCGTCGCCTCCTGCATCAGCGCATCGACCCCGCAGACGCGGTCATAGGCGTCCATCGTGTCCGCGTCAAGATCGGCCACCTGCCGGAAACGCGTGAGCGAGACCACCAGACCCTCCCGCACAAAACAGCCCACCACCATGACGTACCGCTCGACGCACCGTTCTTCCAGCCCGCCGCCCAGCAGACGCGCCACCGTCGGCAGGGGGTGGCGGTGCAACGCGATGCGTTCGTCGGCCGCCACCAGCGCGACTGGGACATGGCAGCGGCGCCGTTCGCCTCATGGACTCCGCGGCAAGCTTGCCCAAGGCGCGATATTTATCAAGTTCCGCCGGGGCCAACAGCGAGCGGAGCACCGCCATCTCCTCGTGCACGTTCTTCCCGAGCGTGCCATCGTCCGAAACGAGAGTGCCGGAGAATTCCTTCGCCACCACCTCGGCAGCGCTATGTTCAAACCACAGAAAAGACAACGCCTCGCAGCCCAGATCCTGCAATTCCTCCGACATCACCCGCGGCTCTTCAACGTTGTTCCCCACAAACCACGTCCGGCCCGTGCGCCAAACAAACAAAGAATTCGCACCGGCATCCGTATGGCGCCAGATATAATTGCGCTTGCCGCCCGTCGCCATGGCAAAATTGTCCGCGCGCGTCAACAGCACCCCATCATAATCGTTCTCCCGCAGATAGGACTCCACAAGGGCCAGGCGGATTTGAAACAGTTCGGCGTCAGTCATTGGGCCAATACTCCATGATTCCTGGAAGCCTGTATTGTACGGCGCAGCAGAGGGAAAGTGGGAATTATGAGGGCAGGAGGAATGAGGAGGAACGAAAGCCACACCCTTGACGACTGTCCCGCACCGCTTCAACTCACAACTCAGAACTCACAACTCACAACTCAGAACTCACAACTCAGAACTCTCAAGCCAGAACCCCTCGGCGGAAAGGTTGAAATAAAACTGTTAGATCGGTATACTTCCGCGTGGAGGGGCAGCTCCGTCCTGACTACTGCCGAAACTCGCTCAGAGAAAGGGAGGTGAAGTATATGGCGAATGATGGAAATGTGGCCGAAACCATTAAGCAGATCATCGCGGAACGCCTGGATCGGAAGCCGGAAGAGATTACGGACGAGGCCA
>JACPGD010000304.1 GCA_016182645.1 Candidatus Hydrogenedentota bacterium
GGGGTCCTTGACCGGCTTCTGGTTCTGTTCCACCGCGGGCCGTTCATTGGATTCCTTCCAGCCTTGGGCGCCTTCGGGGATCTCCACCTTCATGATGTTTCGGCTCAACAATTCGAGGGAGGTGGCTTGCACGCCGCCCGCGATCACCTTCGTGTCGTGCACGCTGAAATTGTCGCCCACCAGGAAGAGCACCGTCTTCTTGCTCTTGCTGATGCCCGGCGCGCCGTAGATCCCGTGCAGTTCCGGCCCCAAGCCAACCGTGCCGGCGCTGAAGAGTTCAAAGCCGCCGGTGCCATTTTCAAACGGCAAATCAATCCTGAACTTTTGCCACGGCATCATGGCGGCCAGCCGCTCATGCTCTTGCGACAGCACCAACGCATCTTCTTCTCGAATATACGGATAGGAAGCAGGAGCGGGCGCTGTATTCTCTACCACGCTCACCCGATGCGACTGGCGGGCGACCGCCATCGGCTTGGGCTTGCGCTGCCGCAAGAAGTCGGCCTTGACGATCTTCTGGAATCCCGGCCGTTTGCCCAAAGGAAACCAGGCCGTCGAAGAGTGCACTTCCAGGGTGGGCACAAACGACGGCGCGATGACCAGCGCAACGCACTCGCGTTGGCCCGGTTCGATTTTTGTTTGCTTGATGGCGGCTTCCGGCGTGCGCGGCCCGCCCCACATCGTGCGGTAAAGCTGCTCGATGTTGCTCCCCGGCTGCGGCGTCTGGACGCGCGGATAGAACTTCCAGCCAAAGGTCTTCTCGCCGTGCGCGAAAGCCACCACGGTCCGGTTCAATGCGATGGTCTTCATGTCCATTTCGAAACGCCGCGCAAAATTCAGCATCGTCCGCGCGGAGATGTTCCCCATCATGAACGACGCGGCCAGTGCCAACTGCATCTCCCGCCGCTCGCTGAAACGGTCGTCCACGTTTTGGTCCTCGCTCGCCGGCTCCAGCGCAAACACATGTAGGGGCCACCTTTCGTCCACGTATCGATTGAACACGCTGAGTTCTACTTTGGTCATCGTACCATCGTAGTAGTTAGGAGTTCCCGCAGGGAAAGTCTCGGAGCCAACTACGCTCTTGATGTCCACCGTCATCGCATGATTGAACAAGCCGGTACATACGTATACGAACCACGCGGAGGCTTTAGTAGCAGCCATCTTTGCGGGTGCTGGCTCCGGCCTCTCAGCCTCGGGAACATATGTATGCAGTTTCTCTTGTCCCAGGTCATTCAGGTACTCCGATTTGATACCTGTCACTTTATCCAAAGCTCTAATGAATTCGGCGCGCTGCAATTTAACTTCATCCAACCTGCCCGCAAGGATCTTCTCTGCAATTTGTGCAGGTGAATCAAGGTGCTTGAGTTCATCAACCCGTTGGTCCTGTGGTTCGAAGAGTCTTAATGACTGCAAATGATCACAGGCCGCTTCGAATTCGGCCCGCAGGATTGCCTGTATCTGGGCGGGTTCTGCTTCGGAGCCTACCTTTTCAGCCACGCTTTCCGTGATGGTGCGCAGTTGCCATGTGCCCAGTACATCCTGCGCTTGGGAAGGAGGCAACGGGAAAAGCGAGCGTCTGGCGGCGAAACTGTCGAGTGGCGCATGTGAGCCCACAGTCTCAGCGATTGCCTTGAATGCTTCCCCCGCTTCTGCTTTAAGTTTCCCCGCCTTTTTGTCTTCGGTGTCTGTCTCCTTGTATGTCTCCATCAGGCGCTCTGAAAACCCTTCAAGGATGTCGATCTCCGGAAGACCGGGGGACATATAACTCTGTTGAAAAGCGCCGAATGGTGCTGCGGGTGCTAACAGGGCAAATTCTTTCGCACTCTGGCTAACATCTGAATCTGTACCAGAGGCGGCCTCTTTAATCTTCCACCAAGTCTTCAGCATTTTTGAGATCGGATTCGCCAACATCTCGGTCACGTCGGAGAGCACCAAGTCTTCCATTATCTTGTTGATCTGTGATGCGGTGAGCGGAGGTCGACTGACCACGAAAGTGGCCTCCGCCCCATAGCCGGTCTTCGTTTGGTTGCCGGGATTGACCGACACCGGGATGCGCAGGAGATAAAGGCCGTAGCCGGCGGAATCCGCCGTATCGTCACCCTCGTTGATACGGCGAATTTCTTCCAGGTGGCGAAGGTAAGTCGCCTTCTGATCCAGGTAAAGTGAAGGATCTAGCCCAATCTGGGCACCCTGGATCAGATCGCCAAACTTGGTTCGCTGAACAAGCTTGTCCATCGCAGTGACCAAGCTGGCGACATCATCCTCTTCTCCGGCCGGGGCCGGTTGGTCTTCGCCGGTATCATCTCCGTTGGCAGTTGTATCGCCGTCACTATCCCCACCGTTTCCGTCACCAGCGTCTCCTCCTCCATCATTGTCAGCACCGCCGCCGGCATTATTGTCATCACCACCATCCCCGTCATCATCGCCGCCGTTCCCCGCGCCATTGTCTTGCCCGTCGCTGGCCGCATCCTTGGCCTTCTGCGCCGCCTGTTGCTGTACCTTCTTGCGGAGATTCAGCAACTCTTGAAGTTTCTTGTACGCCTCTACCAGCTTCTGCATGTTCTCGATTGCCGTCGTGGCATTGCCAAGTTTGCCCGTCAAGTTTTGCAGGGGGCCACCTCCTGCTTCGCCGCCCGCGGCCGCGTTGAGAGAGAGGGCCATGGTGAGATAGGCTTGATCGGAGCGGCCAAGGGCCGCCTGCATCGTGGTCTTGAAATCGTCAATGTCCTTCGCCATCTCCGTTTCGAACTGTTGGCGATAGCGCGCCAGACGGGATTCACCCCACACGTCGGGTTGTTTCGGTACGATGCTGCCGTACTTGTCGAAGAAGCGCGAGGCCCGCTCGACGTCGAACGCATAGTCCATGACGTCAACATTTGGTCCTGGCGCCTCGGCGCTACTCGAACCGGGGGACGAATCCGCGGCGAACGCCAGCGGATTCATCAGCATAGAAATGGAAACCAACGCCGAGATAAACGAATTGAGCTTGCCCATGGCTTTGAACCTCACCTTTGTTGGAGCGGCCTTGACCCGTACCGCCAAATCACCCACACACGCCGGGCTGCCACTGCAGACGCAACCCATCCCATCAACACAGCAAGGCGAATGCCAACAGGAAATCCAGGCAAAATCACAAGACTTTCGTGAAATTGAGCGAATTATCGACGCATTTTCCTTTGATTTGGTTAAGAGTTGGGACTAGCCGTCCCAGATTGGGAATCCGCGCCCGCGAAAAAGCCGAAAACTTGCATCGAGATCATTCTATCTGTAGCACGTTCATGGTACTTCCCGCAGAAGTAGGAAACTTGCGCATGCGATAGCTTGCGTGGCCGCACCGCATTTTATAGACTCTGCGGATTCGCATTTGCTGGAGTCTCACCGGCATCAAGCAGGGTGTGGTGGGGCAATGGACCGAAGAGGAGAAAAATCAACTCATGGACAACTTTGCAGTGACGCGGCGGGCCTTTCTGGCCGCGACGACAACGACAGCGGCGCTTTCCTTGACGGGGCAGGCCCAGCCAAACACGGCCGAGGTGGTGCCGGGCAAGAAATCGCCGAATGAAAAATTGAACGTGGCGGCGATTGGCGCGGGCGGCAAGGGCCTGGGCGACATCATGAACGCCAGCAAGACCGAGAACGTGGTCGCGCTGTGCGATGTCGATTGGAGGCGTTGCGAGGAAGCATTTTATCGTCTGCCCGACGCGAAGCAGTACCGCGACTACCGGAACATGCTCGAGGAGATGGGCGATCAGATTGACGCGCTGAACGTCTCGACGCCGGACCACACCCATGCGCCCGCGGCCTACATGGCGATGAAGATGGGCAAGCACGTCTACGTGCAGAAGCCACTGACCCACACCGTGGCCGAGGCGCGCCTTCTGAAGAACACTGCGGCCGAGATGAATGTGGTCACCCAGATGGGCAACCAGGGCCACTCCGGCGACGGGGTGCGCGAACTCTGCGAAATGGTCTGGGGCGGCGCCATTGGCCCCGTCCGCGAGGCCCACGTCTGGACGCACCGCCCCGTCTGGAAGAACCAGGGCGTGCCCGAAGCCATGCCGCCGGCCGTACAGCCGGAACTCATCGACTGGGACCGCTGGATTGGCGCGGCGCCCTGGCGGCCCTACAACCCGGCCTATGCGCCGCACGATTGGCGCGCCTGGCGGGATTTCGGCGGCGGGTCGCTGGGCGATATGGCCTGCCACATCATGGACCCCGTCTATATGTGCCTGAAACTGGTCGAGGCCTCTTCCTACACCGTTGAGGTGGTCATGCAGAAGGGCCAAAACCAGGAGACCTTCCCGATCTCGAGCACGATTAAGTATTCCTTCCCAGCCCGCGGCGAGATGCCGCCCGTCGATGTCTATTGGTACGACGGCCATTGGCCGGAGAATGGGCAGGAAGTGTACAACCGCCCGAAGCGTCCCGCTGGCGTTCCCGAGACGTGCGTTCTGGGCGATGACAATGCCAATGGCTCCTTCCTCATCGGCGACAACGGCATCGTCACCCAGGGCGAATACGGCGGCAACCCGCGCCTCGTGCCCGACGAAAAGATGAAGGACTACAAGAAACCCGACCCCACCCTCCCACGCGTCCCGGAGGAAGATCACACGCAGGACTGGCTGAATGCCATCAAGAACGGCACGAAATCCTGCTCCGACTTCTCCTATGCCGGCCCCTTCACCGAGATGGTCAATTTCGGCAATCTGGTCGTGAAGTCCGGACAGAAACTCGAGTGGGACAATATCCAAGGCGTCGTGAAAAACGCGCCGGTCAATATCGTGAGCAAGGAATACCGGAAAGGCTGGGAATTGCCGATCTGAGGCTGGAGGCTGGAGCCCATGCCGCGGCCACGCATCCATATTGGGTGCGTGGCCGCTTTCTTGCTGATGCCAGACTCGTCAGACCTGTCAGACAAACCTGGCCCGCAAGAATTGCCAACACCGGGGAATCCCCCCTCCCGAAAATGTGCATCTTGTGGCACAATGGAGGTGGAAGGTAAGAAACCTTGCAGGCGCTCGCCAGGATATAAGCAGTAGGGTTGGCTGCAACGAAGCGTGGAATGCAGGGAGAGCATCATGGGCGCAATTCGCGTGGACACTTCCAGTTATCAGGCCGTGCATCATGGCGAACCGGATCTTAAGAACCAGGCCTTATGGACATTTCGCATCCTGGATCGAAATATTAACTTCTGGGGCCGGTACTCCGACGTGGTGTCGACCGCGCAGCAATACGCCCAGCAGCATGGGCTAAGCCAAGGCACCATCCGCCTCCTGGACTGCACCGGAGCCTGGCGCGGCATGACCCGGCACTAGTGCCGCCGTGGAAACCGTGGCCGGGAGGGCGAGCGTACTCGCGAGCCGGTTCGTCGCTGTGTCCGCTTCGTCCATGAGGTGCATCACGTCCATCACACCCGCAGAAAAATGCGCTTCCGATAGAGAAACGCCACCAACAGCAGCGACAGCGCCAACGATACCACCACGCGCAGCACATCCACGCTGACGATGCGCTCATCAAACGAAACCGCATGGATACCC
>JACPGD010000009.1 GCA_016182645.1 Candidatus Hydrogenedentota bacterium
CATCGACCAGGCGTACCCGCTCCAGGGGCGGCTTCACGTGGACGGCGGCGTAGCGAAGATCAATATCGGCACGGACGTGGGCGTGAAGGCGGGGCTGACATTTGATCTATTGATGGAGAAGGAGGATAAAGCCCTTGGCAATACTGTGACCGCCACCGGTGGCATTGGGAGCGGGGAGAGCGAGGTTGTCGTGCAGGACTTTCCGCTGGACCAATTACCCTCGACACCGGAGACGGCCTGGTACGTCCGAGAAAGGATGGCGGCAGGCTCATGATCACTTCCTGGCGGAGCTATCCGGCGTTCCTCGTGCTCATGGGCGCTTGCCTGTTTGCGAGTTTGCTGCCAGGGTGCGCCACGCTTCAACAGGAGCAGGGAAAGTATGTTCGGGGCGACGTGCGCTACGGCGTAACCGAGGGCCGTTTCCGTGGGCGGTGGTGGAATTATTACGAGCGGGGACGCTCCTTCCTTGAAGGAGGTTATTACGCTGAAGCGGCGCGCGACTTCCGCACGGCGCTGGGCAACCGGAGCAAGGACCATCTCTGGCCGCGCATCTACGGCTTGCACTTCATTCCAGAATACTTCCCGCGACGCGAGCTGGGCATCGCATTGTATTACCAGCAGGACCATGCGGGGGCGGAAGAGGCCTTGAAAGCGAGTCTTGCGCAGCAGTTCAGCGCGCGCGCGGCCTACTTCCTGGATCAGGTGCGGCTCAAGCGGATCGCCGCGGCTGGAGGCGATCAAACGCCGCCTGCTGTGGAGTTTGAGGTGCTGCCCGGAGCGGCCCCCGTGCATGCGCTCAGCCTCGAAGTGGCCGGGCGCGCGCGCGACGATTATTACGTGGCCCGGGTGGAGGTCGGCGGCCAACAGGTTGCGGTGCTGCAATCCGCGCCGGAGCTTCCCTTCCGCGTCACCGTGCCCATTGCTCCGGGAACACTTGCCGTGCCGGTCGTCGTCACCGATCTCGCGGGTCACGTCACCACGGCCAGCCTGCCACTCGAGACAGACCTTGATGGTCCCGCGGTCAGCCTCGATGCACCTGCCGACGAGGGAACCCGGGCCGGAGTTGTCTTCGATCCCGCGGGCGTAAAGCGCCTCGCGGTCAATGGGCAAGACATTCCGCTCACTCCCGTGGACGAAACGACGGCCACGTTCACTCTTCCGGGGGAGATGGTGAACGCCTCGACCGCATTTGTGTGTGAAGACCAACTGGACAACCGCACCGTGGGCAAGTTTGATCAAGATCCCGCCGCTACTCTCTCCGCTGCTTCCCCCGCGGCTTCCTGGGCCGTCGCGCCGCCGCTCACACGCTGGCTGACCTACTGGCCCCAGGTCTTCTTCGGGGCACAACCCGAACCGGTGTCGCCGTTGCGCATTTCGTTCGAGCAGATGGAAGAGGGTCAGGAATTTTACGCGGAAGAAATCCTCGTCACGTTGCGTGTCTCCTCGGACGCGCCCCTCGCGGCGCTGTCTTTGAATGACATCGCCCTGCCCTTGCCCGCGGGTCGTCACTCCGTCCTGCTCAGCCGTCGCTTTGCGCTGCTCCCGGGTCAAAATACCTTCGCCGCCAGCGCCCGTGACGCGCAGGACCGCACCGCCTCTGAAGCCCGTAACATCATGCGCGCGGAAACCCAAATCGAGGCCACGGCGGGGCGGCTCAATGTGGCGTTTCTCGGCAATATCCTGCCGGCGCCCGACCCCGACACCACTGCGCTCGCCGATACGGTGTTTGACACCTTGCCCAGTTTCCCGCGCATTCAGAACCGTTTCTCGATCGTGGATCGCGCACTTCTGACACCGATTCTTGCCGAGCAGCAACTGGCCGCCGCCCTCGCTTCGGCCGAAAGCCGGCTCGCGCTAGGCCGCCTGATCCCCGCGGAAGTCATGTTTGCCGGGCGCGTGCGCCAGGACGCGGAGAGCATCGAGATCGTCCTCGATGGCGCGAGCACTGAAACAGGCGCGCGCTTGACCGGACGGGTGGAAGTGGCCGGTGCGCCAGCCAACCTCGAATCGTTGCTCGACGATCTCTCGTTGCGTCTCGTGCAGGAATTTCCGCGCGTCAAGGGTCTCGTAATTCAACGCGACGCCCGCGGGTTCCTGACGGACCTTGGGCGTAAACAAGGTCTGAAAAACTCGTACAAATGCCTCGTTTATCGCACAGAAAAGGTCACCCACCCGGTCACGGGTCAATCTCTTGGCGAGAGGCCGCTCCAGATCTACCAAGGCGTCATCCAGTCCGTGGACGAGGGCTTCAGCTCGGGCGCCCTGCTGCCGCTTCAAGACTCGGACGACGTGGCTGCCTATGACGTGCAGGTCAATGATTACGTCCTCACGAAATAAGCTGCATGCTGTCTTGGCCTGGGGCCTGCTCTGTACCACCTTCACGCTTCGAGCGCAAGAACCGGATATCTCCGTCTCGCCCACGCCGGTCGGCTCCGGGGCGCGCGCCGCCGGCATGGCCAATGCCTTTGTTGCCATCGCCGATGACGCGACCGCCGCCTCCTGGAACCCCGCCGGTCTTGTCCAATTGGAGCGCCCGGAAATCTCCGCTGTCGGTTCCTACAATTTCCTCTTCGAGTCCTTCGCCGCCCGCGGTCACGACGAATCAGAGCGCGATCATTATTCGGACAAGCTCGATCTGAATTACCTCGGCCTGGTCTACCCCCTCCCGTTCCTCGTCCTGGGCAATAACACCACGGTCTCGCTTAATTTTCAAAAGAAATACGAACTGAATCACGTGTTCGATCTTGATTTCAACACGTTTATGCACGATGGCGTTTCGCTGCTGTCGAATTTCCTCGTTCTCGACTATGAACAGAAAGGCAGCTTGAATGCCCTTTCGCCCGCCGTCGCCCTCGAACTGACGCAGCGGCTGTCCGTCGGCGCCACCTTCAATTTCTGGCGCGATAGCTTCCTCGGCGAGAGCGGTTGGACGCAGCGGACCCGTTCACGCATGTTCATTCTCGACGGTGTCCATCCCGTCATTGCGTTTAGCAATACCCAGGAGGAGTACAAGAATTTCACCGGGAGCAACCTCACGCTGGGAGTGCTTTGGACGCCCACGGATCGTTGGAGCTTCGGCCTTCGCTATGACACCGCCTTCACCGGCAATGCGGACTATCGCAAGCACCAACTGAGCATGCAATTGGACCCCAGGCCGCTCGTGACGAACCTCGGGCCGTTCTTCGTGCGCGAGCAGCGCAAGATTCGCTTTCCCGCCACGCTGGCCGTGGGCGCCGCCTGGCGAGCGAATGATCGCCTGACCGTTGCCCTCGATGTGACGCGGACGGACTGGAACGATTTCTACATCAAGGACGCTTATGGGGCACGCCGTTCGCTCGTGGATTCAGGCAACATTGACGACCTTTTTGCGCCGCATTTCCAACCCACCAGCACGGCGCGCTGCGGTGTGGAGTACGTTTTGCTCCCGAAACAGCCCGATGAAGTGATCAAGCGGCTGTGGACCCTCCGCGGCGGTCTCTTGTACGATGAAGAACCGGCCACAGGCAAGAGCGCCGGGTTTGTCCTGGGTCCCAATAATGGCTCAGGGGAACCCGAATCGTTCTACGGCCTGGCTCTGGGCGCCGGCCTCCAACTCAACCAGCGCGTGAACATTGACGTCGCGTATCAAGTGCGGTATGGGCAAGACATCAACCGTGACATGATCCGCGGTGTGCCAGCCTTCAAAGAGGATTACTTTCAGCACCGCCTTCTCTTCTCGACAATTATCTACTTCTAGAGCCCGTGGCGAAGCCTGGATGCAAAAAAGAGTAGCCCAAAGCTTAGCCCGAACAGGAACAAGTCACTTAAGGCCCGCTTGACGCCGAGGGCCTGGAGCAATGCGCAGTCGCGGCCACCCTCTGGAATGCCGGCCACCTCCCGAAGCTCTTCCTCGGTCAGCGCGCCGTCGTTGTTTAGATCCAAGGCGTCGAACTGGCTTGCCGTAAGATCGCCCGCTTGGGTCTGCGCTTCAGCGAAGGACAGCCGGCCGTCGCCGTTGACGTCGGCGCTGCCGAAGACGGCCAGGACGTCTTCTGCCACTTGATCAATCGGAGTTTCCCCTTCGCCCTCACCCTCACCTTCGCCTTCACCCTCGCCTTCGCCCTCACCTTCACCTTCCCCTTCACCCTCGCCTTCGCCCTCGCCTTCACCTTCCCCTTCGCCTTCCCCTTCACCTTCGCCTTCACCCTCGCCTTCGCCTTCGCCTTCACCTTCCCCTTCGCCCTCGCCTTCGCCTTCACCTTCACCTTCACCTTCACCTTCACCCTCGCCTTCACCCTCGCCTTCGCCTTCGCCTTCACCCTCGCCTTCGCCTTTCATCGACATAGAAGTTGAGGCGGTCGCTGCCGGCGTTTGTGAATCCGCTAAACAGTAAATCGTGTTCCGCGCCGTCGGCAAAGGAGGAAATGTCCAGTTCAACTAACTGGTAAGTAGGATACGATCCCGCGCTGGCCTCGGTGACGGTGAAGAGCGTTTCGTCATCCAGCAGTACACTCAAACTGCCCGTCGTGGCTGCCACGGGAATGCTCAGGAAGAAACGCAGAAACGCCTCGGAGGCTTCGGGCAATAGCACCGTTTGTTGCGCCCAAGCAGTCTCGTCCTCTTCGAGGACGTCGCCGATGACCAGCCAGGCGATCCCTCCGTGCGCGGCAACTTCGTTGACACCTTCGCAGATATCCACGTCGCAGAATGGACTGCCATAAACCTCCGAGAACCCAGACCATGCCCCTGCGTCGAAATCTTCGAATCCGGGATCGAGCACCTGATTGTCGCGGCAATCCTCTCCCTCGCCTTCACCTTCTCCCTCGCCCTCACCTTCACCCTCACCCTCACCCTCACCTTCACCTTCACCTTCACCTTCACCTTCACCCTCGCCTTCGCCTTCACCTTCACCTTCACCTTCACCTTCACCTTCGCCTTCGCCTTCCCCCTCGCCCTCACCGCCGAGCGTGGTGATGCAGACATCGTCAATACAGAAATTGAGCCGGTCGTCACCGGCGTCAGTGAACCCGGTGATCAACAAGGAATGGACGCCGCCGTCGGCAAAGGTGGAAATGTCCAGATCCACCAAGCGGTAGATGGGGTAATCTGGCGCGTCGGCGTGGGTAACGCTGAACAGCGTTACACCATCCAAGCGAATGTCCAGGCCGCCGGTAGTGCCCGCCACGGGAATGCTCAGGAAGAACCGGAGAAACGCCTCCGTGGCCTCGGGAATCAGTACGTCCTGTTGCGCCGAGGCGGTTTCGTCAAAGTCGAACACGTCGCCGATGACCAGCCACGCGATGCCAGTGTGCGGGCCGACCCCATCAATGATTTCGCAAATCGTGACATCGCAGAACGGGCTGCCATAGGCGTCGGAGAATCCCTGCCAGGAACTTAGGGAAACGCTTTCAAAACTGGGATCGTCTATCCGGTTGCCGGGACAGTCTCCTTCACCTTCTCCCTCGCCTTCACCCTCGCCCTCACCCTCGCCCTCACCTTCACCTTCACCTTCACCTTCACCCTCACCTTCACCTTCACCTTCACCCTCACCCTCACCCTCACCTTCACCTTCACCCTCACCTTCACCCTCACCTTCACCTTCACCTTCACCCTCACCTTCGCCTTCCCCCTCGCCTTCCCCC
>JACPGD010000323.1 GCA_016182645.1 Candidatus Hydrogenedentota bacterium
GGGTAGACCAGGTAACACCATCGTCTTTGCTGCGGGTCAGCCAGACGGAGCGCGGAGCGGCCGTCCCGCGGTTGATTTCGTTTTCAGTGGCATCACCGTTATTTTTGGTGAGAACGAGGAGAATCTCGCCGGAGTGCAACACGACGGGCACGGGATTGCCGCAGGTGTTCGCGGCGTCATCCACAACTAGGATGAGGGGCGACCAAGTCTCGCCGCCGTCCTGGCTGCGGCGGAGCACAAGATCAATATCGCCGGTGTCGGTCATTCCATTCTTGCGACCCTCGCAGAATGCCAGGAGCGTGTTGTCGAGTGTACGTGCAAGCGCGGGGATGCGAAAGGTGTGATATCCTTCCGTCCCGTGGTCGAAGACGACAACAGTATCGATAATGGCTGGGACGGCGAAGCCTGCCGAGGTGGATCCCAGGCAGATCAGCAAGAAAACGAAGCGGGCGGTGTGGTAATTCATAGTGCAATCCTAACAAGAAATTGTTCAGCTTACTGTTTAGGGCACATCATTAACGAAGCAAGATGATAGAGGCAAGACCCAATACAGTGGTTGTTCTTGGGCCCACGGCGTCGGGAAAGACGGCGTTGGGCGTGCGGCTGGCCCAAGCGTTGCAGGGGGAGGTCCTGTCGGCGGATTCACGCCAGGTGTACCGGGGACTGGACATTGGTTCGGGCAAGGACTTGGGCGAGTACGTTGTTGACGGCGAGGCAATCCCCTGCCACCTGATCGATATCGTGGACTTGTCGTGTGAGTTCAGCGTGTTTGAATATCAGGAACGGTTTTTCGAGGCGTTCGCGGCGGTGCGGGGGCGCGGGAAACTTCCCGTGGTAGTAGGTGGAACCGGACTCTATATCGACGCGGTGGTGAGCGGCTACACACTGAGAAAAGCGCCGGAGGATCCGGTCTTGCGCCGAGAGTTGGAGGCGCTGCCGGATGACGCGCTCGTTGCCCGGTTGTTGGCGCTGCGGCCCAAGCAACACAACACCACGGACTTGCGCGGTCGGGCGCGGATGATCCGGGCGATTGAAATCGCCACGCATGAGAAAAACACTTCGGACGAATCGAACCAGTCCGGCAGGTCCGACCAGTCGGGCAGCGAAAGTCGCGTGCAGCGGGTGCGCCCGTTGTTATTGGGGACTGCGTGGCCGCGGGAAGAGTTGCGGCGCCGGATTGGAGAGCGCTTGCGCGCGCGGATGGCACAGGGGCTGGTGGAGGAAGTGGCGGCCCTGCATGCGGCGGGGCATTCCTGGGCCCGGCTGGAACTGCTGGGATTGGAGTACCGGTTTGTGGCGCAATACCTGCAGGGCCAGATACGCCATGAGAATGATCTGTATCAGAAGCTGGCCAGCGCCATCACGCAATTTGCGAAGCGGCAGGAAACGTGGTTTCGCCGGATGGAGCGGCATGGACACGTGATCCACTGGATTCCTCGGGCGGATTTCCAGGCAGCGCTTCAGGTGGTGCACGAGCGGTCATGAAACGCACGATTGACACTTATCTGAAAAAGCGGGCGCAGTTGACGCGTTGGCTGTTGGAGTCCCCGAGGGGAGAACCGATGGGGGCGGTGCACCAAGGGGATCCAGGGCCGTTTCCGGAGGCCGTTGTTGTCATTCCGTGTTTGGCGGAACACGAGACGTTGTTTGAAACCCTCGAGAGGCTGGGAGAGAACCCGCCGGAATTGCTACGGCGGACGCTGGTCATCTGCGTGGTCAACAACCGGGTGGCGCCGCATGGGCGGGAGGAAGACATCGCGAACAATCAAGCGTGTCTGGCGCGCTTGCGGCATGAATTCGCGGCGGGCCTGCCGCAATTGTGCTGGGTGGATGCGTCTTCCTCGGGACGGGAGTTGCCTGCAAATGCAGGCGTCGGGCTGGCGCGAAAGATCGGGCTGGATCATGGTCTGGCACGGCTGCACGCGGCGGGCCGGGATGAGGCGCCTCTCGTCTGTCTCGATGCAGACACGCACGTGGAACCCACCTACTTGCCGGCCCTGTTCCAGTTTTACAAAGCGCGGGGACGCTGGGCGGGTGTGCTCTCCTATGCGCACCGGCTGGAAGGTCCGGAAAAGCAGCAGGCGGCGATCCTGGCGTACGAGAGGTTTCTGCGCTACCACGAGGCGGGGTTGCGTTTTGCCGGATCACCCTACGCTTTTCACACGATTGGTTCCACCATAAGTTGCACTGCGGCGGCCTACGCAGCGGTGTCGGGCATGAACCAGCGGCAAGCCGGCGAGGACTTCTATTTCCTTCAGCAACTTGCGAAAACTGGCGTGGTTGAGCAGATCTCGGGAACCGTGGTGCATCCGTCTTCGCGGCCTTCGCATCGCGTGCCGTTTGGCACGGGACGCCGGGTGTATGAGTCAATCGAGGCGGGGAAGCCCGCTCAAACGACGTATAATCCGCGTTCGTATCGGATTCTTCGCGAGTGGCTGGCCTTGGTGAGCACGCGGCACGAGGCAGGCGCGGCGGCACTGTTGGCGGCGGCACGGGAGATAGATGCACCTCTGGCCGAGTTCCTGTGTGGGCGCGGGTTTGAAGAGACTTGGGCAAGGTTGCAACGGGAGGCACGCACTCCAGAACAGCTTCTCGCCCAGTTTCATCGCTGGTTTGATGCATTTAAGACATTGAAATTACTGCATTTCCTGCGTGACACGGCATATCCGGACGTGGCGCTGGAAGAAGCCTGGAAGCAGAGGAAGAACTTTGACGGTGAAGATGAAAGGATTGCAGAAACCGTGCCGCTTTGTTAGGATAGTTGTGGTACACTAAGAGTTATGAGCAGGATTCGCAGTTTTTTCATGGCCTCGGTGCTCGGGGCAGTGGTGGCGGCGATGGTGTGTGGAGTGGTGGTGGCCATACAATCTCCCCGAGCACGGGTGGTGGATGCGCTGAATCCTGGCGTACTTCCTCCTGAGGCCGAACCGGCCCTGCGGTATGCGCGGGCGCTTCAGGAAGGCAACTGGGAGGAAGCGGTGGCGCTGACGCAATGGATGCAGGAGCGGCTCGAGCGGGTGGCCGCGGACAGCACCAGTGACAAGGTGGTCACGGACGAGCGAAAACGTCTGGTGGACAAGCTTTCGGAGTGGACGGTGTCTGAGAACCAAGTGCGTGCCGAGGGCATCGAGGATCAGTATATATTTTCGCCAGGCAGTACGCTGGCGGCGGTGCGCGTGGACGGTGGACGGCCGGACCTGGAAGCGGTGAGTGTGCGTCGAGTGTGGCTTCGCGTGACTTACCCGGAGCAGACACGGGCGCCACGGGACATGGAAAACCGGGTGCTGCGCAGCCTGACCGTGGGCGTGAACGTGTCTGAAGCGGGCCGCGTTTTGAAAGCGAATGTCTTGGGCAACCTTGAAATCGATTGGTCTTCTGCGTTGTTCGAGTGGGGCAACCCGCGGGAGAAAGAGTGATGCCATTGTCCAATTGTGCGCGCTGCAAGCAGATGTTCAACAAGATTGGGAAGGCGATCTGCCCGGAATGTGAACCGGCCGAGGAGGCGGATTACGCCAAGGTGCGGGCCATTATTGACTTGGACCCCAACCTGAATATGGAGCAGGCGGCGGAACAGGCGGGGGTGGAAATCTGGGTGGTGAACCGAATGATTGATTCGGGGATAATAACGACGGTAACCGCCAGTGAAAAGGTGTACTGCGGGAAGTGTGGCGCCCCGGCCATCAGCATGAGCAAACGGCTATGCGAGGCTTGCCTGGACCGGCTAAACCTCGAGGTGGCGGAGGCGCAGCGGAGCCTGCGGCAAGAAAAGGCGCCGGCCCCCCCGCAGAAGAGTCCGCCGCGGATGCACGTCCGGCGCACCGTAGAGGAAAAGTGGCAGCGCTGAAGCGTGTGGCGGTAGAAGTCTATAGGTTGTCCTTTACATCTAGAAATAACCCATGGGTTGAGTTCCACGTGTTCAAATCAAGAAATCTCATGAGGACCAGTTTGCTCTTGGCTGTCGTTGGCGTCTTGGCGGCCTTCGAGGCGGGAGCGCGGGAACCGGCCACGGCGGTGGAAAACACAACACCCGCCCCAGCGCCAAAAGAAGAGCAACGATTCATCGAGGTGGAGCCGCTGCTCCCGCTCGAACCTATTGAACCGGTGGCGCCAAGCCAGGAAACACCGATCTCGGAAGTGGAACCTCTGGCGCCAGAAGGCGAGACAGCCCCGCCGGTCCAGGCCGAACCGGCCGTGCAGGGGGATCTGATAGTCCTTGACCCCGGCCATGGGGGCGCGGACCAGGGCGCGCTAGGCGGGGGCGGATTGCCCGAAAAGCAGTTAACATTGCTGCTTTGTGAATTGCTGCGAACGCGCCTGGAGGCGGCCGGCCTGCGGGTGGAGGCGACCAGGACAGAGGACGTGGATCGATCGGTGAAGCAGAGGATCGACATGGCAAACGACCAGCGCGGCGACCTGTTCTTGAGCATCCACGCCAGCGCGAGTCCATCGGAACGGCCACACGGAGTCGAAATTTTCTACCCGGCCGCCCCCAAGGGAGCGGCAACAGGCAGGACGCGGACGCTGCTGGGCGAGCGAGTCACGAACCCGTCCGGTGAAAGCCGGGCAGCGGCGGAGGTGCTGGTGGAACAGATCCGGGCGCAGGGGCCGGCCGAGTTGAGCGGGATCCGCCAGGTGCCGTTGCGGATCGCCAATAGTCTGGCAATGCCGTGCGTGCTGGTGGAAGTGGGCTATTTGACAAACGCGACGGAGGAATCGTTGTTGCGGACCGGGGACTATCGGGAGCGGCTGGCGGACGCGCTGGCGGCGGGAATTGTGGCGGCCATGAAGGGCCCGGCGGCCGCGGGCGGCGCCTCATGAATGCCGCGGACCGACAAGATATCTTGAAAAAAGCCGGGCTTGCCGTGTGGGGCATGTTCACCATGGTGCTGCTGTTTTGCGTCATCCTGCTGGTGCGCGAGATGACGGCGCAGGGGCAGGACCCCCTCGCGAGCCTGCGGGCGGAAATGCCGCCGGCTGGCCAGCCGGCGGGGCGGGCGCCGGAGAAGAGCACAGGGGTGCGGGAGGTCATCCTCTATTTTGCATCGCAGGATGGCCGGGTGCTGGCCCCGGAGATCCGGAGCATCGAGTACACTGATTCGACGCTCGAAAACTGCCGGCACGCCTTGGAACAACTGATCGAGGGACCGCGTGACATCCTGACACCCGTTCTTCCTCCGAATACGCAGATTAATGCGATGTACCTGCTGGATGACGGTGAATTGGTGGTGGATTTTTCGCGTGAACTCCAAACGGAACAGGGCCGTTTCCGAAGTACGGGCACGGAGGCGTTGCTGGCCTATGCGGTGGCGAACACGCTGACCCAGAAGGGACTGCAAGGGGGTGGGGAAGCAGCGCCGACCCGGGTGCGGATCCTACTGGAGGGGAGCCGGCCGCAGGAGACGTTCCCGGCGCACCTTGATCTGAGCGGGCCGTTGTGGCCGGATCCGAATTGGATTGAACGAGTGGAGGAGTCCACGCCCGCGGCGGCCTCTTGAATATGGGGAACAAGACGGCAGGAGACCACCCTCAAGACGTGGACGCCTTTGGGGCGCCACCGAACGTCTGCCGGGCGCAACGCGAGGGAGCTATCGGCATCTTCGATTCGGGCGTGGGTGGGCTGACGGTTTTCCAGGCGGTGGCAGCGCGGCTTCCGGACGAGCCGATCGTGTACCTGGGCGACACAGCGCGGGTGCCGTATGGTACGAAGTCGCCGGAAACGGTTGTTCGTTATGCGCAATCGTGTGCGGGCATCCTGCTGGCCCGAGGCGTGAAGCTGCTGGTCGTGGCCTGCAATACTGCGTCTGCTTTTGCCCTGGATGCCCTGCGCGCCTCGGTGGAGGTACCCGTGATTGGCGTCGTGGAACCGGGCGCGCGCGCGGCACTGGGACGAACGCGGAACCGGCGAATCGGCGTGATTGGGACGAGCGGCACGGTGTCCAGCGGGGCGTACCTCCGGGCCATTCGCGCCCTTTCGCCAGATTCGGAGGTGTTTGCCCAGGCGTGTCCTCTTTTCGTGCCACTGGCGGAAGAAGGATGGACGGAGGGCGAGGTACCTCGGGCCGTGGCGCGGGAGTATCTGAGACCGCTCCTCAACAACGCTATTGACACGCTGATACTCGGTTGCACACATTATCCGTTGTTGGCGCGAACGATTGGCGCGGTGTCCGGCCCCGGCGTGACGCTGGTGGATAGCGCGGCGGAGACGGCACAGGCGGTGGCGGCGACCCTGGAGGACCTGGGCCTGCGTGCGCAGTCCACAGGCCCGGCACGGCGTGAGTTTCTCGTGACGGATGCGCCGGAAGTGTTTACGCGGGTGGCAAAGCGGTTTCTAGATGCAGAGTTGCACAACGTGGAGTGGGTGGATTTCTGATGGCGCGGGACAAGGCAAAGGCTGGGGCATCAACAGGGCAGACGCGCACTTGGCGTCAGTTGGGGCTGATGTTGGCGGGGCTGTTGGCGCTGTCGGCGCTGACGTCGCTCCTGGCACGAGAGTTTGTGCTGCAACGGGCAGCCGGACAGGTTATAGGGAAACGTCATAGCGCACAAGAAGCAGGTAATACGGGGCCTGGGGACAGGCAACAGGAGCCAGAGACGGAGAAGGGCGGGATCAGGGAGGGCCAGCAGACAGCAGGTGAGACAGAAGAGCGGACAGAAGGAGTAGACGAGTTTGAGAGGGTGGAGGGGGCGGTGGCCGCATCGGCGGAGCAGGAGCTGGAGGGATTGGGTGGGGCGGTGATGGGCTTTGGGTTGAGTGGTTTCCCCCTTGCGGGTGGGGCCGGGATAATTGCTCCTCCACTTCTGCCTTCAGACGAAAACAGAGAGGAAGTGCGGGCATTGCCGCTCCTGCCGCCGCAAGAAGACCTGCCGCTGGAATCGACGGAGGTGCAGGAGGTGAAACAGGAGGATCCCACGGGGGCAGTGCTGGCGGTGGCGCCGCCCTTTCCGGACCTGCGGAAGCCCCGCGTGGCCATCATTCTGGATGACGGGGGTTATGGCGGGCAGCGGACGGAGAAATTGCTTGAACTGGATCCGCGGCTGACGCTCGCGATCCTGCCCAATACACCCTATGCCCGGGAAACGGCGGAGCGGGGTGCGGCGAAGGGGTTTGAAATCATGCTGCACATGCCGATGGAGACCTACAGCCGGAAGACGGCGTTTCCAGGGCAGATCACGACGCGGATGGAGGCGGAGGAAATCGAGCGGCTGACGGTTGAGGCGCTGGCGCAGGTGCCTGGGGTGGTGGGCGTGAACAACCACACCGGCTCGAAGTTCACGCGGGACAGTGTGAAGATGACGGAGTTCCTGAAAGTGGTGCAGTCGCGCAGCCTGTTCTTTATCGACAGTATTACGATTACGAAGTCGGCGGCATTTGCCGCGGCGAAGACACTGGGAATACCGAGCGCTCAACGGGACATTTTCTTGGACAACAGCAGTTCCGAGCGTCAAATCCGCCGCCAGTTCAAGGAGTTGATCATGCGCGCGAAGATGCGGGGGTTGGCCATTGGGATTGGTCATTTTCGCCAACATACCGTGGACGTGCTGGCGGAGGAATTGCCCAAACTCGAAGCTTATGGGGTAGAACTGGTGCATGCCTCGGAGCTGGTGCGGTGAGCGTCGTCCTGGGCATCGAGACGTCCTGCGACGAGACGGGCGTCGCGGTCGTGCAAGCTGGGCGTGAAGTGCTGTCGAACGAAGTGGCCTCACAGATCGACCTGCACAGGGTTTTCGGGGGGGTGGTGCCGGAAATCGCTTCGCGCCAGCATACGAAAGTGATTTCTCAGTTGGTCGAAAAGGCGCTGGAGGACGCGGGCGCTGAAGTGGACGCCGTCGCGGTGACGGTCGGTCCAGGGTTAATGGGCTCGCTGCTGGTCGGTGTGTGCTTTGCAAAAGCGCTGGCCTACGCTTGGGGCAAGCCACTTGTTCCAGTCCATCACATTGAAGGGCATATTTTCTCAGCGTTTCTGGGTGAACACGCGCCCGAGTTTCCGTTTCTCGCGCTCATTGTGAGCGGCGGCCACACGCAGCTCATCGACTGCCGCGCACCACACCAGTATGCCATTCTGGGCACCACGCGCGATGATGCCGTGGGGGAATCTTTTGACAAAGTGGCGCGGCTGTTGGGTCTCCCCTATCCCGGTGGGCCGAGCATCCAGCAGGCGGCGGCGGGCGGCAATCCGGAGGCGTTCTCGTTTCCGCGCGCGATGCGCGACAAAGACACGCTCGAGTTCAGCTATAGCGGTCTGAAGACCGCCGTGTTGTATGCGTTGCGGGCTGAAGGGGCCGCGCCGGCGCCGGCGGACGTGGCGGCCAGCTTCCAGGCCGCGGCGGTGGACATTCTGCTGATCAAGACGCGCCAGGCATTGGCCCTGACCGGGGCGCGCCGTCTGGTTGTGGCGGGGGGCGTGGCCGCGAACCGCCTATTGCGTGAACGGCTAACCAAGGAAGTGGACGCCGAGGTGTTCATGCCGCCGCTTGCTTACTGCATTGATAATGGCGCCATGATCGCCGCCGCGGGGGATTCGCGGCTGCGTCATGGCGTCATGCGCTGGTGGGCGATTTCAAGACGACGCCCGATGCGAGTCTCGCGTTGTACGCCGCACCGCGGAACTAGATAGTTTCTGTTCCGAACGGATGTAAGTAGCCTCGCAATGCGATTGCCCAGATTTCCCACCGTCGTCGTCCCCAAGGCCCCTGGTGTACGCTGTAGTCCGCACTGTGGTTGATCGTGTATATTCGGGAGTGAAGAGTCTGAGGCAGGTGGTGTCGTGCGGCTTCGAGTGCGGGAACGGGAGGATGGCAGGTATGGCGTCGACGATGGAAGAATTGATGCGCGGGGCGCTCGAACAAAATGCGTCGGATATCCACTTGAAAGCGGGGAACCCGCCCATCTATCGGATTGACGGGGAACTGCACCGCTTGGAGGAGGAGTCCCTGACAGAGGAG
>JACPGD010000324.1 GCA_016182645.1 Candidatus Hydrogenedentota bacterium
GTGCCGGATTCGGCTTTGTAGAGGCCGAGCAGGTGTTTGATCAGCGTGGTCTTGCCGGCGCCATTCTCGCCCACGAGGCCGTAGACGCTGCCGCGCGGGATTTGCAGGGACACGGTGTCGAGCGCGGTCGTGCGGCGGAAGCGCCGGGTGAGGTTTTCGACGCGGGTGACGGGTTCGCCGGATGGGGAAATGCCGTTCATGGTCTTGCCCTCTCGTGAAGGTGGATGGGAGGTATGGGAAGAATGGGACCTATAGGATCTACAGGCAATTTGGGAGAAACTCCGATCATGTTTTCGCTCCGCCATGGAAGGTCTTGTGGCGTTTTTGGAGGAGGTGTTGCAGTTCGTCGAGTTCGAGGCCGAGTTGGGAGGCCTCGGCGAGGAGGCCGTCGAGGCGATCATTGATGATGCGCAGCTTCTCCTCGCGCGCCAAGGGCGAGCCGCGGTCGGCGACGACCGTGCCCGAACCCTGGCGCGAGGAGAGGAGGCCCATGCTCTCGAGGTCGCGATAGGCACGGGCAACTGTATTGGGATTGATGAGAAGTTGCTGGGCCAGCGTCCGGATCGGCGGCAGTTCGTCGCCGGGCTGGAGCCGACCCGAAGCCACGAGATACCGGATCTGGGTGATGATTTGCCGGTAGATGGGGATGCCATCGCCGGGCGTAATGTGGAGATGCATGCTAATGACTCCCGAATGTATTAAGATGTTAATACTTTGCAGGCGCGATGTCAAGCACTATTTTGGGGGGCCATTTTTGAGTATTTCCGGCAAAAGGACCAAAAGGGCACAAAGGACGAAAAAGACAATATAGAAAGCCAAATAAAGACAAGGGTTTAGAGAATGAAACAAGCGGGAGGGCGGGCGTACCTGCGAGCCGGTTGCGCGTCGAGCGCATTTCTGGAGTCACCCGTACCTCAACCGGCTCGCGGGTACGCTCGCCCTCCCGAAAGATCGTTTCCGTAACAGAAACTAGAGGACGCCCAACTCCTGAAGTCCCTTGATCCCGGTGCGCACTTCTTCCGCCGATTTGTGCAGCGACTTCGTGTCGGCTTCGGAGATTTCGAGCTCCAGCACCTTTTCCACGCCCTCGCGCCCGAGCACGCACGGCACGCCCATGTAGATATCGCTCAGGCCGTACTGACCATTCAGGTACGCCGCGCACGGCAGCAGTTGCTTCTCGTCCTTGAGCACGGCTTGGGCCATGCGCACCGCGCTGGCGGCGGGGGCGTAGAACGCACTGCCCGTCTTGAGCAGGGCGACAATCTCACCGCCGCCCTTGCGCGTGCGATCCACAATCGCGTCGATCCTCTCCTGTGGCAGCAGCTTCGTGATCGGAATGCCGGACACGGTCGTGTAATGGGGGAGGGGCACCATGTCGTCGCCATGGGAGCCGAGCACCATGGTGTCCACGTTTTTCATGCTCACGCCAAGTTCCATCGCCACAAACGAACGCATGCGCGCACTGTCGAGGCACCCGGCCATGCCGATCACCCGGTTCGGCGGAAAACCCAGCTTCTTATAGGCCAGATACACCATGACATCCAACGGATTCGTCACGATGATGACGGTCGAGTCTGGCGCATGCTTCTTGATGTTCTCGCAGATGCCGGAAATGATGTTCCCGTTCTTTTCAAGCAAATCGAGGCGTGTCATGCCGGGCTTGCGCGGCAGCCCCGCCGTCACCACCACCACGTCCGCGCCGGCGATGTCCTTGTAGTCGTTCGTCCCGACGCACTGGCTGCTGTAACCGCGGATCGGCCCCGCCTCGGTCAGGTCGAGCGCCTTGCCCTGCGGCAAGCCCTCGACGATGTCCGTCAGCACCACGTCGCCCAGGTCCAACTCGACGCAATACTGCGCCACCGACGCTCCCACGTTCCCCGCGCCGATGGATGCAATCTTAAACCGTTTCGCAATCCCCATGATCAACTTCCTCCCAAGGTCAAAATGCCACTGAAAACGGGTATTGTAGTCTCACGGGAGCGCGGACTTCCAAGTCCGCAAGACAGAGGGACGAAACACGTGTGAAGCTCCCTCGTGCCCCCCTACCCAAAACAGGTCAGCACCTTGCGTGGAGTGACTATCGGGATTCCTCCAGCCTCCCCCAGTCCACGGCTTCGTCAATGATATCCAGAATCTCCTGCTGGTTATACTCTGCGTTACGTTCCTTGATCTGTTCGACCGCCAGTTCGAAGACACGTTTACGTACCGCTTCGTCGACAAAGCTCGACAAGTCCACTGATTCTCCGGCAGCATGGGCTAAGTAGGTGCGTACCGCCCTGTCCGTACTTTCCGGAATCTCAAGGGTCCACTGTAGCATACGCCAAATACTCTCCTCTGTGGCTACTCAAATCAGCATATACCGCGGCCTCCTTGGTGTCAAAACCAAAAGCGAACAATTCCCGGGAATCAGTCTGCTCCGCGGCCACGCAGTGCCGCAGCCAACCGATCGGGCTGTTGCGTGCCGATGAGGTACTGCTTGCCGTTCAGGTGAAAGCGCACGCCCTGGTCGCCGCGCGCGTTCCAGAACTGGCAACGCTCGCCGCCGAATCGTCCAAAGCGCAGCCCCCAGCCGCCGGCATCGCGCAGAGGCCGGTAGCGCACAATTTCGGCGTCTGAGACCTCTCCCAGTCGCAAACGACGCCAGAAGATGGGAAACAGCCAACCGAGGCTGAGCCGGACGCTTCCTGCCTGGATGCGGGTGCGCAGGGCCAGGAGGTTGAGGACAAAGAACGTGGGCAGCAGGGAAAGCACCAGGAAGAGCAGGTAGTCGCCTGGACCAAAGTGTTCACCACCCGCCACGGCAGCGGTCACCGCGCCGATGAAACCGAGGGCCATCACACCGGCCACCGTCACGTAGACCCACGGTGCAAATCCCTGCACTTCTTCAAAGACCGATCTATCAGGGCCGCCCATGCTATGCTCCTCCCAAGTTCTCCAGTGAGATACACCAGCTACGCCCCCCTATTCATGGCTTCTGCAAAAGGGCGTGCAGGAAAACGAAATGAACGCGGAAAAGCCCGGACAAATTTTCTGGGGCTATAAGGTTAAACGCAGGGTTATTGATCCCCAGTGTCACTGGATTCCGCCGCACGTGAAGGAGGTTTGCACGCTCACCGAATGCGACCATGAGGACATCGACTACTTCGATCTCGGCTTCTACGACTATTTCGAGCGTGGCGCCCTTGCCACGGAGGCTGAGGCGGACGACGTTGTGCAAAAGTGTGCTGGCCTGGGACTGAATCCAAGGCAGTTGGCCATCTATGCGATCTGGGCCCACAGTCAGTGGTTTGAACGAGGCGGGATACCGCATGCAGAACCCCATCCCAGGCTTCCCAACAATTCAATGGCCCCTGCTTGGCCTGAGGCGTTCGAGCGTTTGGGTTGGGATCTCCTGCAGGTGGATGAGCATGGTTTTGGCTGTTCTCCGCTCTCCTGCAATGGGATGGGGCGGGAAGTTGCCGTCAATGAGTACTGCCTGATTGAGACGTTGGAGGAGGCACTCAAGGCGGGGGCGTTTTTCGCCGTCGAGCAGCCAGAGCCGGGCGACTATCTGCTCGCGGAAGTGTGGCGCCGCCGGGAAATGCTCTAACGTGGGCGAATGCGGAAGCCGCGGTGGGGAGGTCCTGATGCTTCCTCGGTTCTGGCTGGTCCAGACAGATTCGACAGTGTCACCTCACCGAAGAAATCTTCCTCCCCGGGCGAGCGGCGCTCCGGCGCGGCAGGAGCATGCTCGATCGCGTCCCAGGAGGGCACATACTCGGCGCGCGAGGGGGCAGGCTCGATGGGATACAGCATTGTGGATTTGCGGGCCTTTCCTTTCCTGGCCCCCGGCACCATGCTGTAGCCGATGATGTCGCCAAGGTCCAGGAAAAAGGCGATCAGCATGAAGAAGATTTCTTTCATACCAATATTGCGCCAGTCCGCGAGTTTCGCGAATACCGCGAAAATCGGGCTGTCCAGCTTGACCGGCGGCGGCAGGATCAGACCCGCGGCAGCGCCGACATTGCGCGCCTTGACACGCAGATCCGTTTGCAGTTGATCGACTTCGGCCAGTGTTTGAGGAAACGCTTGGGCCAGGAGCTGATCGGCTTGTTGTTTTTCCTGCAAGGCCGCATCCAGAGATTCCAGGGACACCGTGTTCTCGCTCTGGAGCAGCTTGAGTTGATACTCCTCCTGGCGGGCAATCGGCCCATAGCCGGCCGGCGCCTTGCGAATACCCTCAATTTCCGACTCCAGTTCCGCCTCTTGCTTGGCCACCTGCTTGCGCAATCCGTCCCGCTTGTTCCCCAGAACGCTCTGCGCTTCCGCCAGATAGTCCTCATACACCTGCATCATCCGGTTGGTCGAATAGCGAATAAAGAAGTCCCGATCCGCCGTGCGGTAGAGCACGTCCATATTGAACGAAATGGAGATAAACCCCACCACGGTCAGACCAACGATGCCCAGCGCGTTGAGGCGCTTCTGTTCATCAATTATGGCCATCTTCAGCCCAAAGAGCATCAGGCCGATGGCCACGGACAGAAGGAGCGCAAAAATGGAACACTTCCAGACAGCATCCGGAAGCGGTAGGGGAATCGAAATGGACGGCTCGGGGAGGATGGAATCCCGCAGACTCACATAGGTGGTCCACATCGAGACGATGGTCAGGATGACCATCGCAACAAAGAAAATGAAGCGGCTCAACCCTTGCAAAGCAGAACCCTCAGCGCTTGCGCCTGAGCACTACTATACAACGAACACCGGAAAAGTTCCAGCCCCACCCAGCACCTACCAAGCGCCTACGCGGATTTTGGGAAATAGCGCACGCCCTCCAGTCCTTCGAAATGCTTGTCCTGGGTCCATAATATGGCATCCAGCATCCTTGTGGTCGCAAGGATAATGCTGTCCGCCATGGGCAACGACAATGCGAGTGAGAGTCTAGCAGCAGAAAGTGCAATTGTCTCTCCGAGGGGGATTACAAGCCCCTTCATCATCATCCCGACCGCTGCGAGCGCTTCTTGTTCTCCACGTTGCTGGTGGACCTTTTTGAATACCTCGTAAAGTGTAACAGACGGAACGATTAGTTCTGGCACGTTGCAAACCACGGGTGCAAAGTATTCGGCATTTCTGTCGGCTGCAAAGAACTCCAACCAGCCCGATGAGTCAACAACGTTTATATCCGGTCATCATCGCGCTCGATGCTTGTATCAATACCCTTCAGAAAACCGCGCATGGCCTCCATAGGTTTTGTGGGAACGAGTTCGATCCGGCCTTCATATACAAATACTTGAAGACGCTGGCCCGCCTCAATGCCTAGTGCCTGGCGCACACTGGGCGGAAGTTCAACGTGAAACTTTGGGGTGACTACAACTTCCATGTGTCGAACTCCGTCCTTTTTGCTCATCCTCTACAGTTTTGATTATGTCACTACAACTACCGCGCCTGCAATCCGTGCATCCGAAGGCAATCTCATTGGTGCCTCAATAACATCTGGGCCGTTGTCTGCGATTGGAAGGGCCAACGGCTGAAGGTTGGGTGAAACCCCCAACAGGTAAACGGGCGCCTGCCCGATGGCATCTTGCCGCTGCAACAGCTACGGTGGAAGGTGAAGCTTATTCGTCGCCACATCGAGTCGACAAACGACCCTCAAGAATATGGGAAAAGATCTATTGCTGGCTGCGCAGCCCTCGCTGGGAGTTTGCATCGCGGACACGGGGGAAGCCCACTTTGCATTGTTCGCCCCAAACAAACGCAGCGTTCATCTCATTGGGGACTTCAACCACTGGGTCCCAGGCGCGCAGCCCTTGACGGAAACCCAAGGACTGTGGCAGACGAACCTGTGTCTGCCGCCGGGCCGGCATCGCTATAAGTTTCTCGTGGACGGCGCGCTGGTGGTGGGCGACCCCTACGCGCGCGAAATCGAGCGGGAAGCCACGGACAATGAGGCGCCGGCTGCGATTGTCCACATGGGCGGCGCGCCTTTCCCATGGCGGCACGACGCTTGGGCGCGCCCACCGTTTCAAGACCTCATCTTCTACGAAGCGCTGGTGCATGATTTCACACCGGAACAGACATTCACGGGGGTGACGGGCCGCCTCGATTATCTGCGCCGCCTGGGGATTAACGCGCTCGAACTCATGCCCGTCTACGCCGCGCGGCGCAACGACAACTGGGGCTACGAGCCCAACTACTTCTTCGCGCCCCATCCTGAGTACGGGCGCCCGGAGGACCTCAAACGCCTGGTGGATGAAGCGCACGGCCACGGCATTGCCATTGTGCTCGATATCGTGCTCGCGCACACCGGCCATGATCACACGTTCAACCGGCTGTATGCCTATGACCAGAGCGTGTGGTACGGCCAGACGTTCGGCGCGGAGAATGAGTATGGCCTGCCGCCGTTCGACCATGAAAAGGCCACGACACAGAGCTTTTGCCGCGACGTGATCCGGTTTTGGTTGAACGAATACCATGTGGACGGGTTTCGACTGGATTACGTGAACCTCATTGACGAGAAAGACGGCCTGGGGGTGCCTCAACTAATCTCCAACATTCGCGAATGCCGGCCGGATGCCTATATCACCAGCGAGATGCTGCCGGAGGACCCGGAAAAGACCAGCCGGTGGGACAACGATGCGGCTTGGCATTGGCACATCGGCATGCTGTTGCGGGAGCTGCTCCTGGCGGACACTGGCTACAAACTCACGCAAAAACACGAAGGCTGGCGCGGGTTTATGAAGGCGCTGACACCCGAGGCTGACGGCTACAGTGGCGGGCGCAAAATGATCAACTATTGCGAGAGCCATGATGAGGAACGATTGACTTGGTTCCTGCGCGAGGCAGGACTGCCTGAAGAACAGATTGTGAAGCGCGTGGGGCTGGCCGCAACCATCCTTTTCACCATGGCCGGAGAGCCTATGCTCTATCATGGGCAAGAATTTGGTGAGTCCACGCGGATGCTCCAAACCGGCAATCCGCTGCATTGGGAGGCGCTGACTTCGTCCGGGGGAGCAAGCCTGCACCATTGGTTCCAGCAATTGATTGCCCTGCGGCAGGGTGAAGCCGCGCTTCGCTCAAATAATTTCCAAGTGGTCTGCGAGCGTCCCAGCCACAGGTGCGTGGCTTACCGGCGTTGGGACGAACACCGGCAAGTGGTCGTGGTGGCCAACCTGTCCCCAGCACCGCAACGGATTACGGTCCCCTTTCCCGAAGCGGGAAGCTGGAAGGAATTCTACTCCGGGGATGAGTTCTGCGTGCGCCAAAGGAAGACGCTTCATTTAGCGGCCTTCAGCAGCATGATCCTGCGGCGCCTGCCCGAATAACCGCTGAATGCTGACCTCAGCCAGCCGGGCGAATGTCGCGGAGGATCAGTTGGATCGTGGTCTCGCCCTGCCAGGTGTTGAAGCGCGGGCAGTAAGCAATGTCCACTGCGGCGGGCATCGCGGCGGTGTAGAACTGCTCGGCCATGCCGAATCCGATCGCGGAGAAAACTCGATCGCCCTGGCGCGCCGTGAACTTGAGGTGCTGATCCTTGAGCACGCGCACAGACTCACGCACCATTTCCACGCCACATGAACAGAACAAGGGCGCGGGATTCATGTGGCCGATGGGTTCCAACTGGTCCAGGGTCTGCACCAACTGACCATCAATCTCGGAGAATGCCGCCAGACAATCAATGGGCAGTTCTTCGAGGAGTTCTCCTCCCCCCATTTGTGCCAGTGCCGCTTCCTCGAAGGCCAGGCAGAACGCTTCCAGGTTCTTTTCGCGCACTGTCAGTCCCGCGGCCGCACGGTGGCCGCCGAATTTCTCGAGGTACTGTTGGCAGGCCGCCAGCGAGGTGACCAAGTCGAAGCCGTTGCCGGCGCGCGCGGAACCGCGGCCGATGCCCTCTCCGTCGATGCTGATCACCGCGGTGGGCCGGCGATAGCGGCCCTGGACGCGCGCGGCCACAATCCCAATGACGCCTGGGTGCCAGCCCCGCCGCGCCAGCACAATGCTGCGCTGCTCCGGAGCAAACAGGGCTTCCAGCTCTTCCACGGCCTCGTCAAAGATTTGCTGCTCTATCATGCGCCGGGCCTGGTTGGCTTCGTTCAGCAGCTTGGCGATCCTCCCGGTTTCTTCCGGGCAATCACTCAGGAAGAGCTTCAGCGCCATCAGCGCGTCGTCCAGGCGGCCCGCGGCATTAATGCGCGGGCCAATCTGGAAGCCGATCTTTTCAGCACTAATCGCCTCGAGCGTCAGTCCCGCCGCGGCGGCCAATTGCCGCAGCCCCATCCGCTGATGCCGCGCCATGTGCCGCAGCCCCAGCGCGACGATGACGCGGTTCTCCCCCTGGAGCGGCACCACGTCCGCCACGGTGCCCAAGGCCGCGATATCGAGATCGTTCGGCACGCCAGTGAGTGCGGTCGCCAGCTTGAACGCCACGCCCGCGCCACAGAGATGATGCCCCGTATAGCTGGGCGCTTCGCGTTTCGGGTTGATGACGGCCAGCGCATGAGGCAGACCTTCGTCGAGGCTGTGGTGGTCCGTCACAATCAAGTCAACGCCCAGGGCGCGCGCCCTGTCCGCCGCGTCATGCGCCGCAATACCATTGTCCACGGTGATGATCAGGCCCACGCCCTGCGCCTTGGCGGCTTCCACGTGCTCCGGGCTGATGCCATAGCCCTCGGTCAGCCGGTGGGGCATGC
Organism: Candidatus Hydrogenedentota bacterium; assembly: GCA_016182645.1. Classification (GTDB taxonomy): domain Bacteria; phylum Hydrogenedentota; class Hydrogenedentia; order Hydrogenedentales; family JACPGD01; genus JACPGD01. Next base: position 8,664 of record JACPGD010000324.1, read on the forward strand.
CGTGAGAGAGCTGCTTGA
>JACPGD010000325.1 GCA_016182645.1 Candidatus Hydrogenedentota bacterium
CCGTGCCAATCACCGTGGTGAAACAGATAAACAAGGTGTTGCGCAGATTGCGCCAGAAATCCATCATTTCGAAGGCGCGCGCGTAATTGGCCCAATGCAAGCCCGGCCGCTGTTGCACGACGATCTCGTCCTGCCATGCTTCGATCGCCTGGCCACGTACAAGCAGTTTGTGTTGGCCAAGCTCGTCCGCGCCCAGATCGACCGCGGCCTGTTCCTTGTACAGCACGAGCGGCCGCCCCTGTTCATCTCGGACCTCCGTGGTGGGAATCCATTGCGGCGGCTCGCCGGGCGGCGGAAAGATGCGGGACTCGTGCTTGAAGGAGGTTGAGACCATCCAGAGAAATGGGGCGAGGAATAACGCCGCGAGCAAGCAGAGACTGCCCAGCGCCAGAATACGCCCCAGACCCACGCGCATTAGAAACTCCTCCCCCTTCCTCCTGCCTCTGTCATCCTTCATCCTTTCCTAGAATGAAGAGGTGTTGAGTCGACAGAAACTCGTGCAACTCGACCAGCTCAAACCCTGCTGGAGACCACTCTTTCAGCACCTGACTGACGGACATCCGGTGCTCCGCGCGAATATGCTTGGCGGTTTCCCCCACAAGCCGGTACTCGATCAAGGCCACTTTCCCTGCCGGTTTCAGACAATCCCGAATCTTCGCGAGCATCGGTTGCGGCTGTTGGAATTCATGATAGACGTCGACGAGGATGACCCAATCCAGGGAGAGCGGCGGCAGCTTCGGGTCGTCTTCCACGCCCAGGACCGTTTCGATGTTGGTGATGTTTTCCGCGGCCGCTTTTTGCTTCAGGATCTCCAGCATTTCAGGCTGAATGTCCTGGCCGTAGACTTTGCCTTCGGGACCGACCACTTTGGCCATGTGCCGCGCGAAATAGCCCGAACCAGAGCCAATATCCGCCACGGCGTCGCCCGCTTGCAGCCCCATGATCGCCATCACCTTCTCCGGCTGCTGCTCCTCATCGCGCCCCGCGCGCTCCAGCCAGTCCGCCCCATGAAAGCTCATCACTCCAAGCGGGAAACACAAACAGGAGCGCGAGACATAAGGCAAACACGGGAGGGCGTGCGATTTCGGGAGGGCGAGCGTACCCGCGAGCCGGTTCGTGCCAGCGCGAGCTACAATAATTTGCGGTACCCCTCAACCGGCTCGCGGGTACGCTCGCCCTCCCAAATGTGCTCGCCCTGCCGAATTTGATCATTGTCCGGCCTTTCCTGGATCCCAGAGGGTGGCGCAGATGTAGCGTTCGGGGCCGGTCGCCAGGTCGTTGAAATAGTAGATGGTCACGACCTTGCCGTCGGGCCGCTGGACGGAACGGGGGTAACCCATATCGCGGTTCGCGCCGTCATCACGTAGGACAATCTCATCTGACCAGGACTGGCCGCCGTCACTGCTGAGTTTGGCCACCATTTTGAACGGCTCGGCGCGGAAGCCGTAGCAGTAGCACAGGCGGTTGTCACGCAGTCGAATGAGACTGGCCGGATTGCCTTCGCCCGTATCGGGGGCGGGATCGTTGAGATGCTCCCAGGTGCGGCCGTCGTCATGGGTGATGTACGCGGCGTTCCAGGTCTTGTCGCCGTCGCGGCGCCGGATTATGCTCACTAGGTCTTGGGGCGACAGGCGCACCGTCGCGGGCATGATGGCGTAGCCGATCGGCTCCGGGCCGATGTACGACAAGAATTCCCACGTCTTCCCGCCGTCTTTGGTCTGGGCGGCGAAGGGGCGTCCTTCCTCGCCATTGGATTTCGCAGCCGTCAGGAAAACCATGCAGTCGTGCTTGCCGTTGACGATGTAGTCCGTGCGGGCCGCGACGCCGGGCGTGCCGCAGTCGGGGAAGCGGAACGGCCCTTCCCAGGTATGCCCGCGGTCGTAGGAATAGGAGAAGCGTGAGACGCCGCCATCCACATCGGACATGCGCATCGTCATTGCGAAATCGGGGTGCGTGAAATCGATGCCGCCGGGGCATTCCTTCAGTCCCGGGAGTTGCACCCCGGGCAGTTCCGTGCCATGGAGTCCCTTGCCCTGGCCCATGGGCAGGAGGAAGCCTTTTTCGGCCGGATTCTCGATCGTCCAGGATTCGCCGCCATCCAGGCTGCGCGCGAGGAGATGCTCTTCGGGTTTGTCTCGGTCGATGTGGTGGCGCGTGGGGCCGAGGTCCTTGTAGTAGCCACGGCTGAATCCGACCAGGATTTCATTGCCCCACGACCAGATGCCATGGTTGGCAGGCCAGCCGCCGAAACGCCCTTTTTCGTAGTACAGTTTCACATGCTTCGCTTCCACTTCGTCTTCCCCCACCGTTTTCGTGCCTTCCGGCTGCGGCAAGTTAACGGCTTTCATCGTGCCGTTCAAGATGTCGTCCTCCTCGAAAGTGGCGTGATGCACGTGGGAACGTCCGTGAGAAGTGAAGACAAGATGGATCTTGCCGTCCCTCGCCTGAATGGCAAAGGGGTACGCGAAGGAATTGTTGCCTTCCATGAGAGTGGCGCGGTGCGGGAAGGACTTGCCGCCGTCTGTTGAGATGGCGCCCACGAGCGGTGTGCGATCGATCATGCTGTCGTTGAAGACGAGCAGCAGGTTGCCGCTTTGCAGCTTAATCAAGGCCACAGCGGCATTGGGATTGGGGAGTTCGCTGTCCGCGCCCTCCGACCAGGTCTTGCCGCCATCGGTGGATTCGCTGCGGATGATGTACCCTTCGCTGCCGGGACCATAACCGCCGCCCCGCCGGGTCATGGCCAGGAGATGGTTGGGCGCCAGCTCGACCACCTCCGCCTGAATGCTGCCGCGCCTGGCGCGGATGTGGCCGGTGGGCTCCCAGGCGCCGGATTCTGGATCGATGCGCAGGAAGTAGGAAGTGGACTCCGCGCCGACTCCCTCGCGGTCATGCCCCACTTCGTGGTAGACCGGCAGGAGATAGTCGCCATCCGCGAGCACAATCGGCGGTCCTTGCACCATCGAACCAAATTCCCAGAGCATGGTGTCGGCATCCGACCACGTCTTCGCACCGTCCTCGGAAATCTTGAATTTGACGCGAGATTCAGACCAGGTCTCGCCGTAGCGCGTGACATAGAAAAGCCACACTTTGCCGTCCGGCGCCTGCCAAACGACGGCGTTGCCGTCGGAACGGAGAGGTGTGTCCGCGATGAGTTCAGGCGTGCTCCATATGGTCTCACCCTTCTTGAGCCGACCGCCCCAGTCTTTTGAATCTTCCTTGTACTCACCGGAACCGCCGTAAAAGGCGATGTAAAGGTCGCCATTGTCGAGTTCGGTCATCGAGGCGGGATGTTTGTAGGGTCCGCCTGGATCGGCGGGTGTATACACCTCCTCGACGACGAGTTCCGCGTGGGCGAGACAAGACAGAAACGCAAGTGCAAGAAGCATTCTGTTCATGGTTGACTCCCAAAGAAAAAAGGGACGTGAAGGACAAAAAGGACAAAGAAAGCAAAGAATCTCGTCACATTCCTCTCATTTTTCCCATCCCTCCCAAATCCTGCCTTACGTCAACTTATACTGGCCGGGCACGGCGACGGGTGGCACGGGCAGCGGTCCCAGCGCCAGATTCTCGGGCTGGAGATCCAGCTTTGACTCGTTCATCGCCCAATCCCACGTAATTTCTTCGGCGGTGTAGCAGGCGAGGCGGCCCATGATGGCTGTAAGCGTGCTTTCGGCCAAGCCTTTCGCTTCGTTGATGGGCTTGCCTTCGCGAATGCTGGCGATGAGGTCGGCATGTTCCTGCACATAGGGGTTCGGCGGCTCCTGGTTCTCGTACTTGTAGGGGTTCTCGCCAAAAATACCGCGCTGTTTTGGGTTCGCGTAGCCTTTAGTGCCCACAATGTTCTCTTCCACTTTCGAGAAATTCGAGTCGGCCATTTGGCGGCACATACTGGTGACGCGGACGCCGTTCGGGTACTCGAATTCGACGGCGAAGTGATCGTAGATGTGGCCAAAGACGGGATCAGTACGCTGCTGGCGGCCTCCGATGCCCATGGCCTTGAGCGGGTGCGCCTGAAAGGCCCAGTTGATCACGTCGATGTTGTGGACGTGCTGCTCGACGATGTGATCGCCCGACAACCACGCGAAGTAGTTCCAGTTCCGAAGCTGCCACTCCATGTCGGACAAGTTGTCCTGCTGTACCGGCGCGTAGTAATCGTAGTTGCCAATCCAGTAGCACTGCGCCCCCACGAGTTCGCCAATCGCGCCGTCGTGGATGCGCTTGACGATTTCGAGGTAATAGTCCTGGTGGCGGCGCTGCGTGCCCGCGACGACGGAGAGCTTCTTCTTGCCCGCGTCTTCACCCGCTTTCAAGAGCTTGCGCACGCCGACGGGATCGACCGCGCCGGGCTTTTCCATGAAGACGTGCTTGCCCGCGTCCACCGCCGCCTGCAGGTGGTCCGGACGGAAATTTGGCGGTGTCGCCAGGATGACCATGTCGACGTCCGCGGCGATGACGTTTTTGTAGGCGTCGAAGCCGGTGAAACAAGTCTCGTCGGTCACTTTGAAGGCATCGCCATCCTGTTTGAGTTTTTCGCGCGCGGACTTGACTTTGTCATCGAAGACATCGCCCATCGCGACGATCTGGACGCCCGGCGAGGAGGAGATACAGTCGTGGGCAGCGCCGGTGCCACGCCGTCCGCAGCCGATGAGGCCGACGCGAATGGGTTTCACCTTCTGGGCGCGGGCGGTGCGTGCAAATGTCAGCGCCGCGCCCGCTGCCGCGGAGGTTTTCAGAAAATCACGCCGTGTGGCGCCGCTCAGAGTCTCTCCCATGGTTCTCCCTCCTCTTTGTTTCCATCGCTTGTGCATCCGGAATGATTACCCTAGCAAATCGTGGCCGGGGCTTCCAGCCCCGTTCTTGGAGTTCGGGCGACAACCTGGTCGGCATGCCCTGGCCAAAGCGCCTGGGCATGCCACCCGGAGTCAAGAACGGGGCTGGAAGCCC
>JACPGD010000314.1 GCA_016182645.1 Candidatus Hydrogenedentota bacterium
AGATTTGCCCCGCAGGCGCGTGCTGGCCCGATCATCCCTGGCGGCCCTGCTGCCGTGCATGACGGCGCCGGCGCGTGCGGAAGTAATGCGCGATCTCACCTGCCTGGGACTAAATGTCGAGGCGCACCGCGCCGAACATGGTGAACTTCCGCGCGCGCTCGAAGAAGTGATGCCCGCACAGCAGCTTCCCCTCGATCCATTTGGCGGCCAGCATTATCGCTACTTGCATACACAGGAGGGGTTCTTTCTGTATAGCCTGGGCCCGGATGGCGTGGACGATGGCGGAAAGCAAACTGAAGACTCGCCGCTCCACGTTGAGCAGGGGGACATCACCTGGCGCGCATCCCGGTAACCAAATCTACGGGCTTGAGCACAGCCGTAGATATTGCACCGGGAGCCCATAGGTACGCACTTTTTGGGCGCTTTAGTTGGCTAAAATGATGGCTCGCAATTCTGGTCAGCGACAATTTGAGTTTGGCGCCTCCCCAATCCAATTCTCAGGAGAGTTGGCAATTCCAGGGGGTGGTACACCGGCAAACCCGTCCCTTCCGCGAGTTGAATCGCACAGACACTGCTTTCGGTGATGATGGCTTCGACACCGGAGTCCTGGAACAGCTTGAACAGCGGTTCGCCGACGGCCTGGGCGAGGGCGTAGCCGAGGGGTTCGTGTTTGAGGCCGAAGGTGCCGCCCATGCCGCAGCAGGTGCCGGTTTCGATCAGTTCGACTTCGGCGCCGTGCTTGCGCAACCAGGCCATGGCCTCGGCGCCCGCGCCGAGCGGGCGCTGGTGACAGGAACAATGGAAGCCGAAGCGGCGGCCGGCGAGGGAGGGGAGAACGTGCGAATGCGGGAACGTGCGAACGTGCGAAAGAAAGGGAAGTTCAGGCCCGGGCATGGGTGATGGCGGTGCAGCGGGGAGCGGGGATACAGGCGGGTCTGTCCCAGCAACGCCCGCTTCTTCGAGTGCCAAGATGTACGCGAAGAATTCGGAGGTGCGCGTGGCGACAGTTTTCGCGTGCGGGTGGAGCGGGAGGAGTTTTGGGTAAGCAACGCGGAGGCAGTAGGCGGCGGTGGGCTCGGTGGTAACGATGTCGTAGCCCTGCTCGACCCACGGTTTGAGTTGCGCGATATTGTAGAGGGCGGTGTCGCGCGCCTGGTCGAGGTCGCCGTAGCCGATGAAGGGATAGCCGGAAGATCGCTGTTCGGGCACGACGACTTCGCAGCCCGCGGCTTCGAGATAACGCACGGCGGCCATGCCAAGATCGGGCCGATTGTAGTTGGCATAGAGATCGTGAAAGAAAGCAACTTTTCGGACGGGAAGGGGACTGCCGTGCTCAATTCCTGTGCCCATGTCCGGTCGTAAAATCCGTGAAGGCCCTTTAGCCGCGCCATGCTCCTTTGCAAACTGTTGTCGAAACGTTCTGCGCGCGAAAGGCGGCAACTGGCGGCGGCGGTCAATGCCAATGATCTTTTCCATCAGCCAGCGAAACGCGGGATTGGCCAGCGCCCAGTTCGAGAAGGGCGCCGTGGCGCAGCCGAACTTCGACGCGGTTTCCGCGGCCATGAGCGCGCGCTTCGTGAGCGAGGGCGGGCGCTCCTGCATGTCGCGGTGTTTTACTTCCGCAATCATCAGCGGCATGTCAATTTCCGCCGGGCAGATTTCTTTGCACAACCCGCAGGAGATGCAGAGGTCCGCGAAGTCGCCGGCTTTCTCCAGCCCATGCACTTCCGCCGTCCAGGGAATGCCAATCGGGCCGGGGTAGATGTGGCCGAAAGTGTGGCCGCCGACCACGCCGTAGGTCGGGCAGATGTTCATGCAGGCGCCACAACGGATGCAGTTGAGAGCCTCTTTCATCAGCGGGTCTTCACGCATGCGCGTGCGGCCATTGTCGAGAATGATGATGTGCGTCTCGCGTTCGGGGCCGTCCTGCCCCAGCGGCGTGCGCCCATGCATCCACGTAACATAAGTCGTGGGGAGTTGCCCCGACGCGCTGACGGGATGCGCGAGCACCATCATCATCGCGTTTTCGACGGTGTCCACGATCTTCTCGATTCCCATGACACAGATGTGGCACTTACCGATGCTCGAGACGAGCCGGGCGTTGCCTTCGTTCGTTTCGATCACAATCCCGCCGGTTTCCGCAATGCCAATGTTGGCGCCGGTCATGCCGATGTCCGTGTTGAGGAAAATGGGCCGCAAGTAACCTTGGACCACCGGCATGATTGCCGGAATGTCCGCGGACACCTCCTTGCCGGTCGCCTTCGCGAAAATTGCCGCCACGTCGTCCTTCATCTTGTGTACGGACGGGAAGACGAGATGGTACGGCTTCTCGCCGACGAGTTGAATGATTAACTCGCCGAGATCGGTCTCGACTACGCGCAAGCCTGCCGCTTCCAGGTCGTGATTGATCTCGATTTCTTCCGTCGTGAGCGATTTGGACTTTGAAACATTGCTGTAGCCATGCTCGCGTGCCACGCGCAGCACATACTCGGTGACGGCAGGGCCGTCCTGCGCCAGAAGAACATGTGCGCCGCGCGCTTCGGCGTTTCGCGTGAACTTCGCCAGCAGTTCATCCTGCTCCGCGATGCACCGGTCCTTAATCGCCTTGGTCTCGTCGCGAAAGGCCGCGCCGCCCGGCAGCGTGTTCAGCCGGTTCCGCCGCGCGCGCCGTCCCCGATCCATGCAGCGATACAACGCGGTCCGTTGCTTCGGCTCCTCAATGGCCTCCAGGATGGCCGCGTTGAGCCGCTCATAGCGCAGATGCGGCGGCGTGGGCAGCGGCTCATCGCGTATGACCCCCGTGGCGTGCTTCTGCCTCTGCTCTCTCAATTTCTGGGCATCTGCCAAAGCAAGAATTCCTTTCGTGTCTACCCCTGGGCCGGAGGTGTTGCGGCCCCTTCGTCCGCGGCCTCGAGGGACAACGCGAGGCATTTCCGGCCAATATAACTCGACAATGCGCGGCGCACGAACGCCCAGCGGCCCTCCGCCAGAGCAGTGCGCACGAATTGTTCCATGCTGTCCATTCCCGTGGCCATTTTTCCGCGCGCCCGGGCAGCGGCAATCGCTGCGAAGAATTCCGTGGCTGCCGTGGTGAGATCATGTTCAACGTTTTCGGGGACTTTGGCCGTGAAGCCGGCGATCTCCACCTGTGGCTCCAAAACAAACGCACGTAATTCGTAGGCCTGCAAGGTGAAGGAGAGCAGATTTCCGGTCGCAGTAGTCTCCGCATACACAAGATCGCGAAATTGCGCGGGCGTGCCGGTCAGCCGCAGCTCGGTTTGCACGGGATAATACTCGCGATTCACCGCATACACGTACCGCTGGCCACCATGCACCACCGTACGGACAGCCACCGGATCGGCCAAGGAGCCGACCGTGTCAAACTTCACGTTGGGCAGCGCGCGATAGGCCCGCGCGAAGCCCTGCAAGGCCTCCGAGTGCGCTTTGTCCAGATAGAGACCCCCGCGCGTGATCCGGCAGGCGTCCAGTTCCGCCACGGCGTGCGCGAAGGGCTCGAGAAAATGATCGCCCGCGGGAAAGGCTGCCGTGATGCGCAGTTGGCTGTCCCACCAAAAACCATCGGGAGGATATTCTGAATTCAGGCGGAATATGCCGTCCGCTGGTGCGCCATCGCGCAGAGCGAACGTCTCAAGATTTGGGTCGCCGGCTGCTGGCCGCGCCCACAGATGCTTGCCCCACGCTTCGACCCAGCAGTTGAAGATGAATGCTCCCGGCTTCGGCAATTCACGGCAGATGGTGTGCATTGGCGCGTCGAGGAAGTCGAAGTCGCGGTACATGCAGGCCTCTTCCAGCGGGGTGTTCGCGCCGGCATTGGGCCGGGCGCCGTGGCCGCCGCGATCGCGCGGGTTGCCCATCCCCAGGTCGATTTCCAGGCCCGGGAGGTCTCGATAGAGATCTGGGTCGATGCCCGCTTCACGGAAGAGCTCGAGATTGCTGGGCCGCGCCAGAATCTGATGGGACGCCCCGGCTGCACCGAGCACCCCCGGCACCACGGTCTCGTCCCACAGCGTCACGGTCACGCGCAAGTCCGGCCGCGCGGCGCACACGCTGGCGTGAATCTTGCCAAACAACGCGCGAATTTTTGAACAGCGCCAGGCCACCCACGCCGGGCGGCAGACATGCGTGAAAAACGCGTAACGTTTTGAGAAGCGATCCGGCGCTTTGGGATCCACCGGCGCCGCAATCCCTGTCTCCTCCTCGAACAGTTTGATGGAAAGGTCGTCGTATCCGAAGCGCAGCGAACCGAACCAGGGCATGCACGAGGCAAACATGTTGAAGGAAATGCCTCGAAATGCCGGATACTTCGCATAGCGTTCAGCAATCTCCGCCGCAAAGCCGATGATCGCTTCCTGGACCACCGGGTGCAGCGGGTTGAAGATCGGCCCCATGGGATTGGCAGGATTGCGTTTCTCGCCATAAACGAAGTCCTTGAAACCGCCCCTGTATGGCTCGATGGATCCTTGCTGCTGGATCAGTGATTGTATGGGCCCGTAATTCAGCCCGTTATAAATCGTGGTCCAATCGTTGGTGCTGCTTTGCACCTGATCGTTCCAGAGCATGTTGTTGATCGTGTCCGCGCCGCCACGAATAGATTCCAAATCCACGTTCATTCGTTGCATCAGGCTGCCCAGACGCATGAGCGTGAGGGAGCCCTGGAACGAAAGCTGTTCCTGTGAGAACCGCTCGAGGAGCGTGGCGTACCAATCCACCGGGTGGGTGGTCCAGCGCCCGTAGAGAACGCGGTTGGGCGCTGCAATCGCGTCGAGACCGTCAGAAGGTTCGCGCCCAGAAGGGAATTGCGGGCCGTGATACCAGGCCAACGGGTAGGCGAGGAGGTCCTGGCCGGTGTATTTCATATAGGCGGCCACGCGCTCGATCCACTCTGCATGACTGAACGCGCCTTCCGCGCCCGCGGTCCCGCAGGGGTCCTCATACTGAACGCCCAGTTCCCGTCCGTCCGGCGCTGCATTCAATTCAAGCGGCGGCAGATCAACAAGCTCCCAAATTTCAATTGACGCCACGGCGGCGGGTTCGCCTTCACCCCATGTCATAAACACGAGGCTACAGTCCTGCCAGCGGGGCCAGAACACCAATTGCAATTCCAGCATCTCGCCGCTGAGCGGCTGGGCCCAGTCCGTGAACACGCCGGTGGACAAATCGTAGGACGTGCCGTCCATGATGCACATGAAGCGGCGCTTGTCATCCGGGAAGCGGATCGCCGCCATGTGCGGACGGCCAACATGCTCGATGGGGAAGTGGTAGCCAAAGCGCGCCATCGGGGCCGCTTCGGCCTCCCGGTAGCGGCCGGCGCTGCTTTCCACAACGGCCGCCGTTCCCGAGGAGAAATACTGCTCGGGTGGGAACTCCTGCGTGCAATCAATGCGGTGGAGAAGCCGCCCGGGAGCGGATGCTCCGGCGAGGCCTGTCCCAGAATCCACAGCGAGCGCCAGTCCCAGCGCCGTTCCCGTGGCGCCCAGAAAATAACGGCGCGTGATGTTCAATGGTCTCCCCTCCCAAATCCGTGGCAGCACGCCCGGCGAGCGCTCGCCACGGGCTAACTGACTTTCTCTTGTACGATGATTGCGTGTGCGTTCTCAGGCCCGTGCACGCCGAGCGTGAGGATCATTTCAATGTCCCCGGTCCGGCTGGGGCCGGAGATGAAACTGACCATCACGTTCGGCGCGTGCTGCCGAAACACCGCGCGCAAACGCGGCGCCGATTCGAGCAGCGTGGGCACGATTTCCGTCGCATGGAAGACGCCGATGTAGGTGCGCGGCATGGACGATACCAGCCGTGTCGCGTCATTCGTGGCCACTTCCACCATCGTCCCCGTCTGCGCGATGGCAAAATCAATACCCGTGATGCCCACCTGGACGTCATCGAGGAAAAGGGGAAGTGAATCCGCGGCGAACGGTTCTTCCTTGAGCTGGACACCCTTTTCGAGCAGCAAGGGCCGCAACGCATCCGCCAGTACCGGCGGCACGTGCGCTATCGCGGCGCGCGTCAAATTTGCTTCCGCAATAATCTGCGCGATAGTGCCCGCGGCTGCCTCTGGACCATCCACGACATGGGCCTTGCCCGCCACGGCTTCCAGGTTGGCGATGAAGGAATCAACGAGGGAATCACTCATGCTGGGCCACGTTTCTTTCTTCTCGAGTGGCGCCCTCAAGCCCGATCGCTTAAGGGTCCCCCCCAGGTTATTCAGGGACAGGCACGACCCAGATGTTGCGGAACTGGACAAAATTGTTGTGCGCCTGGAGGCGAATGGGGCCTGGTTCGCGCGGCGGCGGCTGCAGGCGTTCCTTCTCTTTCCAGGCGGTAATCCACGGCAATTCCTGAACGTTCTGAATGAGGATGCCGTTCTGGTGGACGGTGATCCGCGCGAATTCCGTGACAGTTCCCGCCGCATCAAAGCGCGGGCCGCGATAGGCGATGTCGTAGGTCTGCCACTGGAGCGGGGGCGCGCAGGCGTTCACGTGCGGCGGTGACACCTTGTACATCGCGCCGCATTCGTTGTTGTAGCCTTCGAGGCCGTAGCTGTCGAGCACCTGGACCTCATACACGTCCTGGCAGAAAACGCCGCTGTTTCCGCGCGCCTGGCCGCGCTGTTTGGGCATAAACGGCAGCCGAAACTCCACGTGCATCTTCACATCCTTGAATTTCTGTTTCGAGAGCAGGTCCTTGCCTTGCGGCGTGACCATGAGGGCGCCGTCGCCGAGCACTGTCCAGCCCTCGGGAGCCCTCGGGTGTTTCCCATGCGTCCAGGCCCTTCCCGTCAAACAGCACCACCGCCCCCTCCGGCGGCTTCGCACCCAAGGTGGGCGGGACCGGCGCGACTTTCTTCATCGTGAACGTTTTCATGCCGGGTTTGCGGCCGCCGTTGAAGGTGTCCCCCTTGATCTCGCCGTAAAGCCCCTTCTCCTCAAACTTCAACCCGCCGTCTGCCTTGTTCACCTCGACACTGAGGATTGGCGGGTAGCGGAGGTGCAGCTTATTCACGAGTACAATCCGGTACAGCTCCCCGCCGAGCGGAATGACCTGCGCCGCCATTTCCGGGTCCACGTCTTCCTGCTCGGACCAGCGCCCCTCCCAATCGCCCATCAGTGGATCGGCCTCGGCGGGATACACATCGGTGTACTCGATGGCGCAGGCGAAAAAGCAGCTAAGAAAAGAGCTCGCTCCTATGGCGAACTTGCCAAATCTTGAATACATTGGTCGTTCTCCTCCCGTGTGAACAGCCCGAAGACATTGTAAGAATCCCTCAAGCGGTCTTCTCCCAACTTTAGGGCGGTAACGCTCTCATCAGACCTACCCCTCTTTTGGGAGAAAGCGTTCAATGTCCAACGAACCGTGGAAGACCCCGAGTATGTTTGCACAATCATCTTCGTCAATTACATAGGCAATGCGATAGTGGCCGAACAAGAGTATCCTAATTTCATCCGCTCCGCTGCTTGTGTAAAAGTGGCCACATCGTGGAAAGGTCTCGAGTATCTCGGCTCGGTGATAAATCCCCAGTATTATCTTGTCTGCCGCATCAATATCATCGCGCGCGACATAATCATGGATGGCGGTCAGCCAAGAAGACGCTTCTTCTGACCATCTCACCTTTGCCACGATTGAATTCTTTTCAGCATTTCCTCATGAGATATTACACGCCCTTCTTCAACGTCTTTCAGGCCACGCTGAATCATTCTCTCAAAGGCAAGTTCCCTCAAGATATCGTCGAAGGAGGTATCTTCCGGCAAAGCCTGAACGAGGTCCGTCACTCTCTCTTTTGCGCTTTGCATGATTCATCAACTCCGTTCAAGTCTCGTTTCACATCCCATTATACCGCCAGGGCACATCCAAATGAATACCATTTCTCCTTTCCAATAATCCTTCTTCAGAGCTTTTGCAGGATTGCGGGCGTCTTTATACTCGCCATCACATAATCCCGTACTTCAAGCAGCGAATCAAATACTGCTTCCGGTTGCAGTGCCTCCAGTTCCCGGCGCGTTGCGTAGCCCGTGGTTAGGGCCAGCGTGCGCACGCCCGCGGCGGCGCCGGCGAGCACGTCAAAATGCATGTCGCCCACAAAAATGGCCTCGTTTGGCCCCACCTCCAAGGCTTCCAGCGCGCGCAGTACGGCCTCCGGGTGCGGCTTGGTATGTTGCACCTCTTCCGGCCCTATGCGCGCTTCAAAGAAATGGAGGACGCCGAGATGTTCGAGCAGCATTTCCGCCGAAATCCGGCTTTTGGACGTCGCAAAGGCCAGCCGCAGCCCCGCGGCCTGCAATGCTTCCAGCGTCTCGCGCGCGCCAGGCAGCAAAAACGTCTGGGCCGCTGAATGCTCCGCGTAATGCCGGCGGTAAATCGGGATGCAGTGCGCCGGAGGGCAGTCGGTCAAGTACGTCAACTGTACCTCCAGCGGGTGACCGATGCTGTCGATAATCGCTTGGCGCAGGGGGCGTGTACGCTCCATCACGTCAAACATATGAAACATCGACGCGACGATGGCCTCGGTCGAGTCGATGAGTGTTCCGTCGAGATCAAAAATTACGGCGCGCAGCACGAAAACACCCCTCGCGTTAGTGCCTTAGAAATCGGAAGCCACAAGCAAGAACAAGAAGCTGAGCCGCCTGCGCCCCTTCAGGGCGCGCAAGGGGGAGACGTGCACGATCCGGGGGTTCCGCTACGCTCCACCCCCGGCTAATGGCGGACGCCCCTCCGGGGCTGAGGAGCCTGATTGACACTGGGTTGTGGGCACAGCTCACGTTGGCCTCCCGCAACCGCTATTGTAACCCAGGGTGGGGTCTGACTGGAACTTGTCGGACCGGTCGGAATGGTCTGACCTGTCTGACGCGGCAACCCTACTCGCTCGGCGGGTAGAGTCCGGCCACGTCCTGCGGGTAGAGCTTGCGGAGGCGCTTATACAGGTACCACGTCAGGGCGCGCTTGGTTTCCGCGTTCATCTGGGTAAAGCTGATGCCGTAGCGGTGGCGCGGACCGGGATCGAAGGGGGAATTCTCCTCGCCATAGACCACCCGCCCCTGCAAGGTATGCGTCGTCCCGTCATCCAGCGGGATCTGCACGGCCACTTCGCAGGGCAAATAAAAGACCGCGTAGGTGCGAATGAGCGTGCCGCCCGAACTTAAGTTGTCCATGATCGCCGTGTAGTGTTTCTGGCTGTCGAGCGGCCGCACGACAATGGTCGTGTCCGTCGGCACGCGCCAATGACGCCGGTGCTTCCGTTCTTCCGCGGTTTCGGCGCGTTCCAGCACGACCCCGTCCCCCTCCCGGCGCGGGCCCCGAATGACTTGGGTATGGTAGAGCACATAGCCTGCGGGTGTATGGAACTCGAGTTCGGCCCCCGTGCCATCCAAGGGATAATCACTCCCTGGAAAGCTTACCCAGACCTCTTTGCCGTTGACGCCGAGCACTTCGACGAGAAAAGGAAACCCCATTACACGGAGAAAGCCTTTCTCGCCGCGCCTCAGAGGTACGGAAGTTGCCTCATCGGTATGTGCTTCGCTCATGGCCACAACCTGAGAATACGGCAAAAACCTCCCCCCGGCGCAAGTCGGTCGAAGGGACCACGCGCCGGCGGGGCCATCAGTCTAGCGTTTCCAACACCCGCTGGTGAAGCAGTCCAGCCAAGCGCCGATCCGCGCCGAGCGGTTCCGTGATATGGCAGGTCACGCCTGGGTGCCCGGCGAGGGCTTCGCGAACCAGCGCGGGAATGTCCCGGGTGCTGTGCTGGCCAGGGGACAGGAAAAAGAGGGCGATGACAATGGTTTGGGCGCCGCGTTGCACGCACCGGTCAATCGCCTGGGCCAGCGTGGGTTCGGCCAGTTCCATGTGGGCGGCCTCCACAATGGCGGTGCCGGACAAGTCACGGTATTGCTCCGCGACCACTTCCAGCATGCGATTGGATTCGGGCAGGCGCGATCCATGGTCGATAAGAATGACGGCAGTTTCGTAGGGCAATGCCGGCATGAGGTCCCTTCCCAATCAGCAGGATACTCTTACTGTATCATTCCCGCGCCCGGAGCAACAGGGGGCTGTTGAAAAAGATGGATCTCAAATATAATGATTGCATCCAACAAGAAGGAGCAAGACCATGGCGGTTGCCGAATCGCTACCAGACCTGAGCACGGACTATGCTCTGAGTCCGGCGCAAGTGGCCCAATTCCAACGGGATGGGCACATACTGCTGCGCCAGCTCTGCACCAGCGAGCAGGTGGCCGCGTTTCGGCCGCTGTTCCGCGAGGCCGTCCGGGAACGGTCCCTGCACTACAAACCCATGGCGGAGCGCGATTCGTATGGCAAGGCTTTTCTCCAGATCATGAACCTCTGGCGTGACGAGGAGCCTCTCCGGCGTTTTGTTTTCTCGCGGCGCCTGGCCAAGGTGGCGGCGGAACTGATGGAAGTCGAAGGGACGCGCCTGTATCACGACCAGGCATTGTACAAGGAGCCGGGCGGCGGCCATACACCTTGGCACCAGGACCAACATTATTGGCCACTCGAGACCAGCAAGACCATCACGATGTGGATGCCGCTGGTGGACATCACGGAGGAAATGGGCACGATGTATTTTGCCTCCGGCTCGCACACGGAAGGCTACTTTGGCGACTCCGCCATTGAAAACGACGCCGACGGCGAATGGTCGGCGTTTATCCAGAAACGGGGATGGAAGATCGTGAACCATGGCGCGATGCGGGCCGGCGATGCCACGTTTCACACCGGCTGGACGCTGCACGGCGCCTCGGGCAACGCCAGTGATCGTATGCGTGAAGTCATGACGGTTATCTACTACGCCGACGGCACAAAAGTGATGAAGCCGGACAATAAATACCGCCAGAATGACCTGGATGCGTGGATTCCCGGCGGCCTGCCTGGCGAGCCCGCCGCCAGCCCGCTGAATCCGCTGCTGTATCATCGGTAGCGTGGCGGGTGAGTCGCGCGCTCGGCGAGCGCGCGACTACTGGGCGCGCGACTACTGGGCGCGTGGCTACTGGGCGCGTGGCTAACGCGAGAGGCGGGCGATGCTGAACATATACGAAAAAGCCCTGGAACTTCTGGAAGCCGGCAGGCGCGTGGCATTCGCTGTTGTCGTGCAGGCGACAGGCTCGACACCGCAGAAGCCCGGTGCGAAGGCCCTGTTTGAGCCGTCCGGGCCCGTCCACGGCACGCTCGGAGGCGGTTGCCTCGAGGCGGAAGCGCGGCAGCGGTCCTTTCGCGCGTTGGATAGTGAACAGCCGTTGGTATTCGATCTGAAGCTGGACGAGGTGGACGGCTGGGACGACGGACTGGTGTGCGGGGGCCGGGTGCGGATCTTTGTCGATCCCAACGTCTCGAGGAACGTGGCCGCGTATCGTATGGCCTTCGCTGCCCAAGCGCGCGGGGCCGCGGGCGTCCTCGTGCTGGTGATCGAGCACCCCGACCATGCCCCAGGCACGGCCCTGTGGCTGGACGGGGATGCCCTGCACCCGGGCCCGAAAGAACACGCTCAACATGACACCCTCGGGGGGGATTCGCCTCCTGCTTCCCCTGCGTCCCATGTGTCCTTTGCAGAACCCCTGCGCCAGGAGATCGCGGCCCTCCTTTCGCGGGAGCAAGCGGGCTTGGTGCGTGTGCCGCCGCATAACGGCACGTCTGGGATCGAAGTATTTGTGGAGCCCGTGCTGCCGCCGCCGCGGCTGGTGATTGCAGGCGCGGGGCACATCGGTAAAGCCCTGGCGCGGCTGGGCGCCTGGCTGGGTTTTCATGTGACCCTCATCGATGACCGCCCGAGCTTCGCCCACGCGGCGCACGTGCCGGACGCGCACACGATCCTTTGTGGAGACATCGCAGAGGAGTTGCAACACCTGCCTCTGGATGCGCGGACCTATGTTGTAATCGTGACGCGCGGGCACCGGCATGATGGACAGGCCCTGGCCGCGTGCATTCATGCGCCGGTGGCGTACTTGGGGCTGATCGGCAGCAAGCGCAAGAGCCTGTTGTTGCGGCGGCGGCTGTTGGCGGACGGCCTCGCCTCCGAGGAAGAAGTGGCCCGCGTCGTCTCCCCGATGGGCCTGGATATTGGCGGGACGAGCGTTGAAGAAATTGCCTTGAGTATTGCAGCGCAATTGGTGGCGGTGCGGCGGCGTAAGACCCTCGAGGCGGCGCCGCTGGCCCTGCCGCTAACGCCATAGGGGAAAGACCATGATCAGCGCAATTGTACTGGCGGCGGGAGAATCGCGGCGGATGGGACAGCAGAAAGTCCTGTTACCGTTTCGCGGTCACACGGTGATCGAACACATCGTGCAGCAGGCGGCGGATGCCGCAGTGGACGAAATCGTCGTAGTTGTTGGACACGAGCGCGAGGCGGTCGAAACGTGCCTCCAGCCGTACCGGGTGAAAGTGGTGGTCAATTCCTGCTATCAGAATGGAATGCTCAGTTCGGTCCGTGCTGGACTGGACGCGCTGCAAGAAAATGCGGCCGCCGTCATGGTGCTGCTGGGCGATCAGCCGCATGTGCGCGCAGATGTGCTGCGGGCGCTCATTCAACGTTTTAAGCAGAGCGACAAGAGCATAGTTATTCCCTCCTACCGCGGCCGCGCCGGTCATCCGGCGCTGGTGTCGCTGGTGCACCGCAACGAGATCATGCAGCGCTACGCGGAAGAGGGACTGCGCGGGCTATACACCGCGCACCCGGACGACATCGAGTGGGTTTTGGTGGAGGATGCGGGTATAGTGGAGGACATGGACACGCCTGAAGATTACGAGCGCGTGCTGCAATTGGACGAGGAAAGCGGGGCGTAGCGCCAACGCTCTCGGGGAGATGGGACCTATAGGTCGTATGGGTCCTATAACGTCTTGAAAACGTCCCGGGCGGCTTCCAGGGTCTGGTCAATTTCCGGGGCGCCGTGGGCGGTGCTGAAAAAGAAAGTCTCGAATTGCGAGGGCGCGAAGTACACACCGCGCTCGAGCATCCCCCAGAAGAACTTGGCGTAGCGCTTCGTGTCGGACTGGAGTGCGTCCGCGTAATTGCGCACGGGCCCGTCGTGGAAGAACATACACGCCATCGACCCCGCACGGCTCTGGAAGATCGGAATACCGGCTTCCCGCGCAATGTCGCCAAAGCCCTCGGCCAACACGGCCATCTTCTTCTCCATGGCATCCACAACGCCTTCCGCTTCGAGCGCGGCCAAGGTGGCCAGGCCCGCGGCCGTGGCGAGCGGATTGCCGGAAAGCGTGCCGGCTTGATAGACCGGTCCTTCTGGCGACAAATTGTTCATAATTTCCGCGGGACCGCCATAGGCGCCGACGGGCAGACCGCCGCCGATGACCTTACCGAGAGTGGTGAGATCGGGGACAACGCCGTAGCGCGCCTGGGCGCCGCCGAGCGCGACGCGGAACCCGGACATCACTTCATCGAAAATGAGAAGCGCGCCGTATTCACGGGTGATGTCGCGCAGCCCCTCCAGATAGCCGGGCTGGGGCAATATCATACCCATATTGCCGGGAACCGGCTCGAGGATCAGGCAGGCGATCCGCGCGCCGTGCTCCTGGAACAATGCGCGCGCCGCGTCGAGATCGTTGTAAGGCATGGTCAAGGTGCATTTGGCGTAGGGCCCCGGCACCCCCGGACTGGTGGGTACGCCGAAGGTGGTCAGCCCGCTGCCCGCCTTCACAAGCAGGCTGTCCACGTGACCGTGGTAGCAGCCTTCCACTTTCACGACAAGATCGCGGCTGGTGTAGCCGCGCGCGAGCCGAATCGCGCTCATGGTGGCTTCGGTGCCGCTGTTGACCAGACGCACCTTCCGCATCGACGGCACATGCCGGACGATCCTTTCCGCCAGCCGGATTTCCGCCTCCGTTGGGATGCCAAAACTCGCGCCGCGGCGCAGCGCATCGCTGACGGCTTCGACCACGGCAGGATGCGCGTGCCCCAACACGAGCGGCCCCCAGGAAAGCACATAGTCGATGATCTCATTGCCATCGACGTCGGTGATGCGGGCGCCGCTGCCGCTCTTGACGAAGAAGGGCGTCCCGCCGACGCCTTTGAAAGCGCGTACCGGGCTGTTGACGCCGCCCACGAGCAGGTTATTGGCCTCGGCCCAGAGTTGCTTCGAGTTGGTCTGGTTCATTGTATTCCCCTGAAGTGTTTCCGAAGTGCCGCGCTCGGCGAGCGCTGCACTACTAGAGCCGGAAGTGCCACGTTTGGCGAGCGCGGCGCTACTGGAGCCAGCGGGCGGCCTCTTTGGCCCAATAGGTCAGGATAAGGCACGCGCCGGCGCGTTTGATGCCAATGAGCGATTCGAGGGCCGCGTCCTGTTCGGAGATCCAGCCGTTGGCGGCGGCCGCCTTCACCATCGCGTATTCACCGGACACGTTGTAGGCTGTCAGGGGCATGTTGAAGGTGTCCGCGGCCTGCCGGATGATGTCGAGATACGGCAGTGCCGGTTTTACCATGATCAGGTCCGCACCCTCGTCAATGTCCAATTCGATCTCCCGCAAGGCCTCGCGCGCATTGGCCGGATCCATCTGGTAGCTGCGGCGGTCGCCGAATTGCGGCGGCGACTCGGCCGCGTCGCGGAACGGCCCATAGTAGGCGGAAGCAAATTTTGCGCTGTACGCCATGATCGGCAGCTCGGGAAAGTCGGCGTCATCCAGCGCATCGCGGATCGCGCCCACGCGCCCATCCATCATATCGGACGGCGCCACCATGTCCGCGCCGGCCCGCGCGTGGGCCAGCGCTTCCTGCACGAGCACTTCGAGCGTCGCATCGTTGTCCACATCGGGCCGTCCATCGCGATTGTTCTTGATGATGCCGCAATGGCCGTGGTCAGTGTATTCGCACAGGCACACGTCGGTGATCACGCAAAGTTCCGGACACGCTTTCTTTAGGGCGGCGACAGCGCGGCAAATGATGCCGTCCTGTGAAAAAGCGCCGGAGCCGTGGGCATCCTTGTGATCCGGAATGCCGAACAAAATGACCGCGGGTATGCCCAGGTCCTGGATTTCTTTCGCCTCCTCGACCAGGGTGTCCACGGACAATTGCGCGTGACCCGACATGGATGCAATAGGCTTGCGAATACCCGCGCCCTCGCGTACGAAAAGCGGCAGGATGAAATCGTCCACGGCGAGCCGTGTCTCGCGCACCATGCGGCGAAGCGTGGGATTGCGCCGGAGGCGCCTTAAGCGGGTGACCGGAAAGATGGATGGAACTCCTGTTGCTGATTTGGGTCGTCGAACCTGTCAGATTCGTCCGACTGGTAGGACAAACTATATCTATTGCTTGCGGAAGTGCTCAACCAGCGCTTGGACCAGCGAGGGGACGTCGTGTTGTGCCGCCTCAACGTCAATCCTGATGCCAAGCGCACGCGCCGTCTTCGACGTAATTGGGCCAATGGAAGCGAATTCCGCAATGTCTTTCAACTTCGCCAGCCGCTCCTCCCTCAGAATAGCGCAAAAATTCTCCACGGTGGATGAACTGGTGAACGCGATCACTTCGGGAGCAAAGGCCAGCAACGCCTCCACCTCTTTCTCGGACACCTGTGCGGGGACCGTGTCGTACACGATGACGCGATGAACGCCTGCAAAATGGACTCCGCCACCGCCTCCTCCGGCTGTAAGGTGACCGGCAGTCCCCGCCGCAGGACCGCTTCCGCGGTGGCGGGGCCAATGGCGCAGATGGAGCAGCGGTGATAGGATTCGAGCTTTACTGAGGTGGCAGCCAGAGCTTCTTGAAAATATTGGACAGCGTTTGCGCTTGTGAAAATGATCCAGTTGACGGCGTCCGGCGGCGGTATTGGTCCAGAGACGTCGACACTACGCACCTCGATGGTGGGGAAAGCGAACACGTCGGCCCCTAGCGTTTCGAGTTGCTGTGCCAATCCGCTGACTTGAGTCATGGCGCGCGTGACGGTCACCCTGCGGCCAGCGAGGGGGTGCGTAGACGCGGCGTCCTCGCCGCTTCTCGGGAGACGCGGCGGGGACGTCGCGTCTACAAGGTGCGCACCCATGTCGAGCAATTGTGCCGCTGCTTCGCGCCCGGCTTCCGCCGCCTGCTCCATCGGCCGTTCCAGGTACACCCGCAGTGCTTCGCCGCCGGCGGGACCACAGATGATTGCTGTCAGTGAAAGTTCTCCGCCCCGCACCTCCGCCAGCGCACCGAGGGGTGTTTGACAGCCGCCACCCAAGCCCTGGAGTAACGCGCGTTCCGCGGTGACCGCCGCCGCGGTGCCAGTGTCGTTCAGTTGCGCCAGCAACTCGCGCAGCCACGTGTTGTCCTCACGCAGCTCGACCGCCAGCGCACCCTGACCCACGGCGGGCAACATCACCTGGGGCGGCAGCACTTCGGTGATGAGATGGGACAGCCCGAGGCGATTCAAGCCGGCGGCGGCGAGCACAATCGCGTCGAATTGTCCCTCTTCCAGTTTTCGCACGCGCGTGGGGACGTTGCCGCGGATGTCCAGAATCTGGAGATCGGGCCGGTACGCGAGCAATTGCACCTGCCGGCGCTGGCTCGATGTGCCCACGCGCGCTTTTTGAGGCAGCGCGGCCAATGAAGGAAATTTCCGGCTGACCAGCACGTCCCGCGGGTTCTCGCGCGGCGGGATCGCGCCGATGCACAGTCCACGCGGCAGTTCCGTGGGGAGGTCTTTCAGGCTGTGCACCGCGAGGTCAATCGTCCCGTCGAGCAGCGCCACCTCGAGTTCTTTGGTGAAAATCCCCTTGCCGCCCACCTTGGCCAACGGCACATCCTGGATGGTGTCGCCGCGGCTGCTGATCACGCGGACTTCCACCTCGATATGCGCATCGAGTTTCCGAAGTTCTCCGGCAATGAAGTGGGTCTGCGCGAGGGCCAACTCGCTGCCGCGGCTCCCGATGATGACATGTTTCACCCGGCACTCTCCTCCAGCCCGAACAGCCGCTTCACCAGATGGAGGACACGGTGCGGGTCTTCACGAATGACTTCTTGTTTAATCTGGGACATGGGCCGCTGGAGAATGTTGTTCACAATGCGCTTCGTGAGGTATTCCACTTCGTCGCGCTGTTTCTGCGTCAGGTCCGGCAACGAATCCAGCGTCTTCTTCAATTCACGCTCGCGGATCAGGTGCAGCTCCTGGGCCATCGAGACGATGGTCGGTTCCGCGTAGAGGCTTTGCCGCCACTCCACGAAGCGGTCCACCTGGGCGTCGACAATCTTCAGGCAACGCGCAATTTCGGCGCGGCGCGCCTCGAGGTTCTGGTCCGCCACCTGTTGCAACGCGTCGATGTCATACAAGTACACGTTGTCGACGCTGTTCACGTCCGGCTCGATATCGCGCGGCACCGCGATGTCGATCGCGAATACCGGCGCCCTGTCCCGGCGTTTCAGCGCGTTCTGAAAATCGGCGGCCTTGAGGATCGCCGTGGGCGCGGAGGTCGAACTGATGAGGATGTCCGCCCGGTGCAAGTGTTCCTGGAGTTGGGACAGCGGCAGGGCCTCGCCGTGGAATTCCGCGGCCAGTTCCTGGGCCTTTTCCAGTGTGCGGTTGACGATGATGATCTTGCCGATGCCGCGCGCGACCAGGTGCCGTAGCGCTGTCTCGCCCGTCTCCCCCGACCCGATGATCATGGCCGTCTTGCCGGCGAGTTCGGTAAAGATGGAGACCGCCAGATCGACGGCCACGGACGCGACAGAAACCTTTCCCGCCCCGATGTTGCTTTTCGTGCGCACCTCCTTCGCCACCTTGAAGGCGCGCTGGAACAATGCGCTCAGCACCTTGTCGGTCGCTGATTCCGCATGTGCCGTGAAATAGGCGTCGTGGACCTGGCCCAGGATTTCACCTTCGCCCACGACCATGCTGTCGAGACTGCAACTGACTTTGAACAGATGCGCGACTGCCTCGCGGTTGGCAAATTCGTACAGGTGCGGCGTGAACTCTTCTTGCGGCACCTGGTGATAGTCCGCGAGGAACTGCCGGATCGCTTCATGCATCGCCTCGGCCGTCTGGCCCGAGCGAAGGTAAATCTCGACACGGTTGCACGTGCTCAGGATGACGCACCCGCCCTCGGGGAAGAGCCGGTGCAGCCGGCCCAGTGCCTCGGGCAGCTTGTCCGCCGGAAAAGCGAGGCGCTCCCGCAGTTCGACGGGACAGGTCTTGTGGCTGACCCCTGTGACGGCAACAGACATCAGGCGGTCCCATAGAAGTTGTAGTTCGTGACTTGAAGCACGACCATCACGAGATAGGTGACGAGCAGCACGGTGAACCCGCCGAAGACCAGGTAGGCGAGCTTGGGCCCGCGGAGCAAGCCCAGCGCGCGGGCGTGGTAGCTGCCGCCGTAGAGAAGAACCATGACCAGGGAAAGCAGGATTTTTGGCGAGAGCCACCAGGTGCTGCTGAGCGGGTCGGGGGTCTTCCAGGCATAAAGCAGCCCCAGCACCAGCGTGATGGCAAAGAGCGGATAGCCAATCTTGATCAGCCGGAAAAGGGTGTGATCAAGGTTCTCCAGTGAAGGCAGTTTCTGGAACAGCCCCGTGGTCTGGCGGTTCTTCAAGCGCCGCGCCTGGAAAGCATAGGCCGCGCTGGTCATGCTCGCCACGAAAAACAGCGCATAGGCCAGGAACGCCATTGAAACGTGGATCACGAGAAAGAGCCTGGAGAATTCCTTTTCCGCGGGAGGCTGGCGGAACTCCTGCACGGCAAGCATCGCGCACAGGAGCGCAATCAGCGCGAGGGGCGGCAGATAAAACGAGAGCAGCGCCTGCCGGCGCGGCTTCGCGCAGACAGCGAACGCGGTAATCGCCACGAGCATCACGAAAAGGTTCAGGGAATCCGCCCCGCTCATGACGGGTACGACGTGCCAGGCAAGAAGGCGCAGCCAGGACGTGATGAACAAACACACCGCCCCGGCAAAGGTTGCGCGTGCGGCGAGCCGCAGCAGCCGATCGTTGTTGGGTCCCCAAAGATAGCCCAATGCGGCCCCTGCCGCAGCCACCAGCATAACGATCCCCAGGAAGAAAATTGTGTACGTAATGATGATAGTCATTGAAGGAACTGCCTAAGGTTGAGTGCCCATAGGATACGAAAAAAGCACGAAACTTGTCACTTTTCGGTTCGATAGAAACTCGGGGTGAAATGGAGTCTTGCCTTCCTGTTTACGCTGCTCTTCCGGCTGTCTTGTGCCGATTCGCCCGGTCCGGCTGCAACTCCCAATCAACTTCCGTCAGACGGAGCGGCCGGATCGGACCGATCGGACGGATCTATTCTCAGTTGCGGGCGATACCCTGCACAAAGTAGGACGGGGAGGGCGGGATAGCGCGCAAAATGAGGGTCCGCATCGGCGAGCAGGCATCGCCAATACGATGGGCCGCCGCGCGGATGCTTGATCGTTCGCGCGTGTTCGCAGCGGCTGCAAAGACCCGCCTGGGCCGTCAGATCAGGCTCATTGTTGTTTTGTCCTGCTTGCATGGACGTTCCCGAGGCCGTAGGATCGGCTTTTAACCATGCTAGCATGAACGCCAGGCACGTTCTGGATCTGAAATCAGCAAACTCAGGTTCAAGATCCTTCGGAGGGGACGGATGATGAGAAGTGGAAATAGAGGCCAGAAATACTCATCGCGCGAGGCGACATTCTTCGGCGCACTCGCTGTGCTCCTCTGTGCCGGCGTCTTCGCGCAGGAGCACGGGCCGACCCTGGCGGAGCGGGCCTTTGAGAAACTGCGCCAGCAACCGCCGCCGCACTCGGATTCCTTTGAGTTTGTGCTCATTGGGGATACGCGTTCCGCGGAGCCGGTCGTGCTGCCCGAGGTGTTCCGGCAGAGCATCCGCGAGTGGAACATGTTGCGTCCGGCGTTCGTCATCGACGCGGGCGATCTGGTGCTGGGCGGTTCCGCGGAAGGACTGGATCCGCAGTGGCAGGAATTCGAAAACACGGTGGCCGAATGCGGGCCGCCTTTTATTCCCGTGGTGGGCAATCACGACGTGAGCGACCCGGCGACGGAGAAGATCTACGTGGACCGCGTGGGGCCGCTCACCTTCGCGTTCAGCTATGGCAACTCGCGTTTTATCGCCCTGAACTCCGAGGAGCAAGGCGCCGTTGACAGCTTGTCCGATCATCAGGTCGCGTGGCTCAAAGAAGAACTGGAATGGACCACCGCGACGAATATCTTTCTGTTCATGCACAAGCCCTATTTTGATGGCGACTGGGACCGGCAATGGGCAAACGTGGCCGCCGTCATCAAGGGGCATCCGGTCAAGGTGGTCTTTGGCAGCCACTGGCACCTCTACCGTTATGCTGGCGAGCGCGAGGGTGTGCAGTATTTGGTGAGCGGTGGCGGCGGCGCCGACATGCACACGCCGGAAGAAGAGGGCGGCTTCTTCCACTATCTCTACGTGCGCGTGCGCGGCGATCAGGTGGACTGGTCCGTCGTGCGTCCTGGCTCAATCCTGCCCGAAGACGCGGTCACGCGCGAGCGCATCAACGAGATTCATGCGCTACGCGACGGTATGTATACCGACCCGGTCGAGGTAACTCTTGGCGATAGCGTGGAACGGACGGTGCAACTGCGCCTGAAAAACCCTTATCCCGTGCCGCTTGCTTCCACCGTCATGTGGCAAGTTCCTGAAGGCTGGAGCGTCAGCCCGGTCAAGTCCGCCTACTCCGCGGAACCGGGCGAGGAAGTGGCCCTCCCGCTCACGATCAGTGCGTCCGCGGCGCAGGTCCGGTTCCCCGCACCCGAGTTCAGCACCACCATTCCCATTGCGCGGCACGGCGGACCGGTCACCATTACAAAGCGTCTGGATCTGATCCCGGTGGTGAGCGCGGGGCATGTACCATCGCCTGTCGTTGTCGATGGCGACCTTGGGGAGTGGCAGTCCGCGCGGGCGATTCCACTCCGTTATGGCTGGGACTTCGACATAGCGGACACCGCCGACCTCAAGTCACAGGTCCGGCTGATGTGGGACGAGCAATACCTTTATCTCGCCGTGGAGACGGAGGACGATGAGTTCTATCAGCCGTATGGCGGCGACATCGTGTGGTCCGCCGACAATGTGCAGTTGTTCCTGGATCGCTGGGAGTGGGGCCTTTCCCTGACGCCGAAAGGCGCAGAAGTCTTCCTGTATAAAGCACCCGAGCGCGAGGCGGAGGTCATTAACCAGGCCGTGCAACTGGCCGTGAAACGTGACGGCCGCCGCTCTGTCTACGAAGCCGCGTTTCCCGCGTCTGAAGTGGCGCCATTGCAACTGCGCGAGGGCGAATACTTCCGCCTTTCGCTCGCCATGAATGATCTGGACCCCAGCGTGCTGGAGCGACCCCGGCACTGGGCGGAACTTACGCCCGGCGCCGGTTCCGGCGATGCGAATTATCCGCGGTTTAAGGTTATTCTCGGGGCGCGCGCTGCCGGATAAGTCGGACGAGTCAGACCTGTCGGACAAGTCGGACGGGGCGGATGGGGCCGGAGACAAAGCCTACTGCGCTTTATTGAAGTCGCAGCGGCGGTTCTCTTGCCACGAGATTTCGTCGTGGCCCTCGACCATTGGATATTCCTCTCCGTAGCTCATCGTGACGAAGCGTTCCCGCGGCAAACCCAGCATCACGAGATAGTCGCGCACCGCCAACGCCCGCTTCTCGCCAAGCGCCAGGTTGTACTCCTGCGTGCCGCGTTCATCGCAGTGCCCCGCCAGCGCCACTTTCAGGTCCGCGCGTTCACGCAGCAGCGCGGCGTTCTGCTTCAGCGTTTCCAATGCGTCCGGCCGGAGGGTCGCCGCGTCATAATCGAAGTACACTGGTTGAAACTCTCGGTGGCCGTCCTCCAGAGATTCAGTGGCGCCCGAACCAGTATCGCCACCTTCCCGGGCGGCTTGAATCTGCGCGGACAGATTGGTGTCCACACCGGCGCTGCCGCCTTCATGGAAGCGGCTGCACCCGGCTGCCAATAGGAACGCGCTCGCGACAAACCACCAGATCTTCCTGACCATTTCTATTCACCTCCACTTCAGCATCCCCTGTTGTAAAAGTGAATATCGCCGCGACGTCAAAAGTTGCCCTATCCTCTCCCTCCATCCGCTGTCCCCTCTCTCGCGCCTTTTGACTGCCATCCACCCAGTGTGTAGTATGTGGCCCGGGGGCAACGGGAAGCGCCCGCCGCGAGGAAACGGCCATGCCCGAATTTGTCAGCGGCACCGGGAATCAGAAGTCGGCGCGCAACGTCGTGCGCATGATTGAGAAACACCTGTTGCGCACCGAAGGTGTCCCGCGCACGATCCGCGCGCGCGCGCCCGGTCTCTTGATCATCGCGGAACGCCCTGAATTCAAGGGGGAATTCAACCAGTTCACGTTTGAATTTACGGACGTCAACGGGCAGCGCACACTCATTGAACCCGTGGTCAAGCAATACACCGGGGCCTGCGAACTCGCCCAAGAAAACGGGTGCCTCCGCGTTTCGTGCCCCCCCTCGGGCGCACAGCCGGACGACAAAGCCCTGGAAGCCGTGGACAAGCTGAGCGCGGTCATCAAGTTGCCGGAGACGTGGCGGGCGGAGGGCGACAATTACCGGGTTGACCGGATCAGCATCGAGATGCTGTTCCAGGCGATGATCCAGTACAAGGCCAGTGACGTTCACCTTTCGCCAGGCTTCACGCCC
>JACPGD010000315.1 GCA_016182645.1 Candidatus Hydrogenedentota bacterium
GAAGGCGGGGCCGTCCGCGGCGATTCCGACCGGGGACGACTTTATCTCGCTCGGTACGAACGGCACGGAGTTGTGGAACCAGACCATTGCGGACCTAACGCCTGGCGGCGGGTTCCAAATTGGCGCGTGGCAGTCCGGCAACTCAAAGATTGTCACGCTCGACCTGGAGTCGCTGCCCATCAACGCGAACCCGACGCAGAATGTGGATCTGCTCGACAAGGGCGACGCCTGCAACCTGGACGTGCTCATCGCGAACCATACGGCCGTGGATTACATGAAGCTGACGATCACGACGTGTTGCGATGAGCCGGTGCTGCCCTGCGGGCCGTTCACTTGCGTGCGGAAGAATGGCACGCTGGACGTGCAGGAACTGCTGGGGAATTTGTCGCTGTTGCTGCTGACCGCCGGCGCGGCGGGGTGGATGGGGCGACGGAGAATCTAGCTTTTCCCTGCAAGAAGGGCGGCCGGATCCGGCCGTGAAGGGTAGTTGTCTTTGCTTGTTGTATGATGGCGGCGCCAGTGAAGGGAAGGGAGAGCTTTTCTTGGCTCCGCTATTGGCAGGCAGGGATGGGCGGCAGGCATGACCAGCGAACAGACTGCGAACGAAGAAGTATTCGACATTTCGGCGCCAGATCAGCTTGAGCGTTTGCTTCCGCTGATCCACGACATGCATTACTCTCTTGACGAGGTGCAATGGTCAGAAGATCGTCGGTGCTTGGCGCTGTCTCTATCGGAAAGTTGGCAGAACATCGGCTGTGCTCAGGTTTGGCTGCCCAAACCGCTGCCGCATCTTCCTGTACATTCGCGATCCGCCATACTAGAGTTTCACACGGTCACGTCTTGGGAAGCGTTGGATGATGATTGTCCCGCCGACATTAGTTCTCTCCGCTATGAGAATGGAAAAATAACAGTCACCAGTGCTTATCCAATTAAACTGTCAGTCATGGTCGAGCGGCCCATGGTGAAGATCAGAGACTACCAGGAAAGTTGCACAGGCTGGCGGAGGTGACGTGGAACAAGTGGCTCAGGTTCCCTGAAGCAGCAAGAGGCCGTAGACAAAAAAGCATGCGCCTACGAGGCCCAACACGACAACGCCGGTATAGGCATACTTCTTGAGGCGGACCTCGTCCAGCAGCAGCCCAATCGCGCCCACGACCAGGGAAAGTTGCAGGAGCAGACCGGACATGTCGAATTGGTCGGCGACGTTTCCGAGGGCCTCGACCTGTGCTTCATATTCCTTGGCGCCAACAACGATGCCGAGTGTGCCGTCCACGTCCTGGACCCAATTCTCTTTCCCGACGGCCGCCGACCCGAGGAGAATTTCTGTCTTCTCCTTGGCATAGCGCTCCGCCTTGCCCTTGAGCACGTTTGCCTGTTCCTGCGCGGCGGCCGCTTTGTCCGGGGCGATGGCGCCGGACTCGACGAGCGCCCCCAGGAGATTGCCCTGGGCTTCGACCAAGGTTTCCTTGATGCTTTTTGACTGGTACCACTGGTAGGCCGAGGCCTTTTCGTTGATCAAGGCAATCTGGTCATTGTCCGCATTGCCGCCGATCATGTCGCCCACGCCGAGCAGCGCTGCCGCAACGGCCAGCGTCACGCCATAAATCACTTCCCAGCGAGTTTCTTTTTCAGTCGACACAGGAGCGCCTCCAAGTTGGGTGGGGCGAGCACAGTAACGCCCCGGCGCCGGCTGATTCAAGCAGGCAGGCAACGTATTCACCCGCCCGTTCGCGCGCGAACGAGCGGGAATGGGCATAATAGCAATAGCATTCCTAATTCCTCATTCCTAATTCTCAATTCCTCCTCCATTCCTCCCTCTTGCCGGGCAAGCCAAGGCATGGTATAACGATAGCCATGGTTTCCGGGCGTCGGGTTCCTCAATTCGGGGGAGGTGCGTTATGGGCAAGAAGAACAAGAACAAGAAGAAGCACGGCAATGGGCGGGAGACGGATTGCGCGGTGGTGGTGGAGAATGGGGAAGGGGAGGAGGTGCTGGTGAAGCGGGAGAAATTGACGAAGAAGTTCTATGAGGAGGAGTTGGCGAAGTTGCAGGTGGAGTTGGTGAAGTTGCAGTCGTGGATTAAGGAGAAGGGACTGAAGGTGGTGGTGCTGTTCGAGGGGCGGGACGCGGCGGGGAAGGGTGGCGTGATCAAGCGGATTACGGAGCCGTTGAATCCGCGGGGGTGCCGGGTGGTGGCGTTGGGGGTGCCGACGGAGCGGGAGAAGACGCAGTGGTATTTCCAGCGTTATGCGGCGCATCTGCCGTCGGCGGGGGAGTTGGTGCTGTTCGACCGGAGCTGGTACAACCGGGCGGGGGTGGAGCATGTGATGGGGTTCTGTACGGAGGCGGAATACCAGGAATTCCTGCGGGCGTGTCCGGAATTCGAGCGGATGCTGATCCGGTCGGGGATCCAATTGATCAAGTATTGGTTCTCGATCAGTGATGACGAACAGGAACGGCGGTTCCGCTCGCGGATCAAGGACCCGACGAAGCGGTGGAAGCTGAGCCCGATGGACTTGCAGGCGCGGGCGCTGTGGGTGGAGTTCTCGAAGGCGAAGGACCGGATGTTCGAGTATACGCACACGCCGCATGCGCCGTGGGGCGTGGTGAACGCGGATGACAAACCGCGGGCGCGGCTGAATTGCATCCACCATCTGCTCAGCATGGTCCAATACGAAGACTTGACGCCGGAACCGATCGACTTGCCGCCGCGCCAGGAGAGCAAGGGGTATATCCGGCCGCCGCTGCATGAGCAGCCGTTTATTCCGGCAGTGTATTAGTCTGGAGTCTGAAGGCTGAATGGAGTGAATCGAACCGATCGGACGGATCAGACCGATCGGACGGGTTCAAAGTCCTTACGTGTCGCTGTCAGCTTTCAGTCCTCGGCTTTCAGCCGTGAGCGTTTCGAGTCTAACGTTCAGCCTCCCCCCCTCGTGAGTCCAGACTCTCCATTACATTTTCTTCATCCTGCTGCGTGTATTTGGGTCATGTCTTGGGTTCATACTTGATGTAGGCCGGTCAAGAGAGCTCCGGCGCGCAACAGGAAGGGACAAGTCATGAGCACGTGTAGAGTTAGCCAAGATACCCCTGGCCAGGGGTCTTGTTTGATACCCCATCTCGCTTCGGCGGGCCTGAGGCCCCGGAGCGGGCAGGTGCTGGCGGTGATGGCGCTGGGTGTCCTGTGGTGTTTTCTCGGGCAGGCGCAGAACATTTTGCTTGAGGTGGAGGGTGAGAACATCTCGGACGGGGAGACGCTGCTGATCGCATCCGGCGAGGTGGACGAGACAACGCGGGTGACGTTCCGCATCACGAACACGGGCGATGATACGCTGGTCTTCTCCGGGCACACGCCGCCGATCACGATTACGAACGACGCAGACGACGTGTTTGAGGTGCAGAGTACGATTGACCGGGACGAAGAACTGGCAATCAATGCCAGCGCGACGTTCGAGGTGGTGTTCACACCGAGCGCCGAGGACACGTTCACGGCGGACCTGCTGATTTACAGCAATGCCCAGACGGAGCCGTTTCAGGTGAACCTAACGGGGGAGGTGGGGGGACCGGAACTGTTGGTGACGGTGGATGGCGTGGAAGTGGGAGACAGTGACGAATATGACTTCGGCGACGTGGACGTGGGCGACAGTGTGGACATCCAAATCCGCCTGCGCAATGTGGGCCTGACGGACCTAATCTTCGAGAATGACCCGCCGGTGGTGGCGGAGCAATCAGCCCCCGAAGGGTTCGATGTGGACCAGCCGGTGCTGGGTACGGATGACGCGCTGGAACCGGACGAGTTCGCGAGTTTCACCGTCACCTTTACGCCGCCATCGGAGGACTCGTTCAGTGTCGAACTGACGATCCCGACGAATGACGCCGCTTCGCCGTTCAACCTCACCCTGATCGGGGAAGGCGTGCCAGGCACCGGCCTGAGCATTTCGGTGACGGAACCGTCGGGGACGGACGTGTGGACGGCGGGCAACAGTCACGAGGTGCGCTGGTTCTCGAATGGCAATACGGGAGAGCGCGTAAACATCGGACTATACCGCCGGACCAGTTCGAATGCAATCGCCGAGGTGGAGACGGGCAACGATGGCAGCGAATTGTTTGCTGTGCCATCGAGCACCGCGGCGGGGACGAATTACATTATCCGCGTGAGTGCGGCCGACTTGGGCTACACCGTGAGTGGGGACAGCCTTTCCTTCACTATTGTTGCGGCGGGCGGCGAAGGAGAGGGCGAAGGGGAGGGAGAAGGCGAGGGAGAAGGCGAGGGGGAGGGCGAAGGCGAGGCGCGCTTGCGCGTGACGCTGGAACCAGAAGGGGCGCGGGACGCGGGCGCGGCCTGGAGCTACGACGGCGGGTTGACGTGGCTGCCGAGCTATACGCGCGTGTCCGGCCTGGCACCCGGAACGTACACCGTGGAATGCCTGGACATCGGCGGCTGGATCACGCCGCCGGACGAGATGGTGCTCGTGGAGGAAACGGGCGAGACCGTGGAGGTCGTGCGGATCTACACGGTGGAAGGTGGCGGCGAAGGGGAAGGCGAGGGCGAGGGTGAAGCGGAAGGCGAGGACCGGGCGGCGCTGCGTGTCATTATTGAACCGCAGGGGGCGCGCACCGCGGGGGCGTCGTGGAGCTATGACCATGGCGTTACCTGGCTGCCCAGCTTCACCCAGGTGTCCGGGTTGCTGGCAGGGCAATACCGGGTTGATTTTCTCGACGTCGAAAATTGGAACGCGCCCGCCAGCGTTACCGTGACATTGACAGCGGGCGAATCCGAAGAATTGACGCGGACCTACACGGCGGTCAACGGCGGGGAAGGCGAAGGTGAGGGGGAAGGTGAGGGGGAAGGTGAGGGGGAAGGTGAGGGCGACAACCCCTTTGATTTCCTCAACTGCGAAGGCTGCCAGAAGAGCACGGGGACGCAGGTGGATTGGCGCGACCTGCTCGGCGATTTGCTCGTGCAACTGGTGGCGCTGGGCGCGGTGGCGGTTTCGGGCCGGCGCACGGAGTGACACGGACAAACACGGACTGACACGGACTGACACAGATGAACACGGACAGCCCTCGGGATTTGCGATCCCGGGGGCTTTCCTCTTGGGCTCCGAGAAATCAGAGCGGAGGGGAGAGGTGGAACCCGGCGCGGGACTTTGGGTATACCCTCACTATTGTTTTTAATGACCTCCAACGGGGATCGTGCTCGTCATGTTTCGATTTCTTCTTCAGGCCACGGTGATCGTATTGGCTTGTGCTTCCTGGACGGATGTTGCCTTCCCTGGCCCGCAGTGGGAGGAGCGCCCGCCGGAATCGATGGGGATGAGCGCGGCGTTGCTCGATGAATTGACAAACACCCTCGGCGGACGCGGCTGTGTGATTAGAGACGGCCACCTCGTGAAGCACTGGGGCAACCAGGCGGAACGCGGCGATTGGGCATCGTCGGCGAAGCCGGTGCTGAGCACGCTGCTGTTTTTTGCGGTGGAGGAGGGACTGGTGAAGAGCGTGGATCAGCCGATTGCGGAGTTTGGGTGGGAATTGAAGGAGAAGGACAAGGGGATCACGTTTCGGCATCTCGGCGCGATGATGAGCGGGTATGCGCGGCCGGAACCGGCGGGCGCGGCGTGGGCGTACAACGACTTCGCGATTCAGTTGTACCAGAAGACCCTCTTCGACAGGGTGTTCAAGGGCGATCCGAAGGC
>JACPGD010000350.1 GCA_016182645.1 Candidatus Hydrogenedentota bacterium
AGATACGCCCTACTACTCGGGAGATCTGGAAGTTTACGGCACGGGAGTGCACGGGAAGGAAACGCGGTTTGACGGCACCGTCCAACTGGCAGCGGGCTGCCCCCTGGGAGTGCAGGTGTATCAGACCCAGGAAGAGGCGCGCGTCGAACTGCACGTGCCTGAATTATCGCGGGACCAGTTGCAACAAAACCTGCCGGAACGTTTCAGCGTGCTGTTGGATCATGTCCCGGGGCTTGAAGTGCTACAAGGTGAGGCGACTGCAACGTGGCATCAGCCCGAATACAAAGTGGACATACAACTCGCGCCGCGGCTTCGCGGAATTAAAGACACAGTGAAGGTTTCTCTCGCAGGAGGTGGCGCCACCTATACTGGACCGCTGTTCAGCGGCAAACTGGACGCCCAGACGGGAACGGCCAGCATCCACGCCGGACTCGTCTTCACGTCTGCCAACGACTTCACCCTCGATGCCGTTCTCGACAAGGTCCCCGTGCGCGAGTGGGTGCGTGCCTGGACGGAGGCGCCGTTCCCCGAGACGCTTGAGGCCGTCGCTTCCGGGACCGCAAATGTGGCCGCGTCCGCCGAGGGCTATACGGCAACGGTGGAACTGACGGCACTCGCCCCAGCCTACGGAGAGTTCCGTCTTCCTGCCGAATCCGAGGCGAAACTGACAGGTTCTGCGACACTCAGCAAAGACGCGAGCGCCGCCAGGGATATCACCATGAAACTTGCCATCGCCGAATCTCTGACCATCCAGGTAAGTGGCGGGACATTTGACCTCAAGACCCTTGGAGGCGCCGGCGCCCTCACCGGGCAGGCTGATCTCGGCTATCTTGGGGCCATCCTGAGCCAGCCCGATCTCTTTGGGAGCGTGGATATTAGCGGTCCCGCCACACTCAAGGGGATGGACTCGCTGGAGATCGCACTTCGTCTCGAATCGGAGTCACTCGGCTATCGCGATTGGGCCACGCCATACCGAATGCCGCTTCTCGTTGAGGGGCCGGTGATTCTGTCGCCAGCGGAACAGCATGTGACGGGTGCGGACATCAAGATCCAACTCGGAGAAACCAATCGCGTGCAGTTGGGCAGTTTCAGTCTGGCCGGCGGAGAGACCCTGACTCTTGAGGCGGCAGACGTTCATGTCGAGTCGGATCTTTCACCGCTGGCCGCGATGGAATGGCTCAGTGACGCGCAGGCCGCGCACGCCACGCTTGATGCCGCGAAGGTGCAATGGGACGCCACAGGGTTTTCCGGCGATGTGAACGTCCTGGTGGAGGCGGCTCGTTTGGCGCTACCCAAAAACGTGGCCAGCCTGGAGGCCGCGTACGGCGAGGGCCAGTTCACCTATCAATCGGGTTTCACGGGTGAAGGCAGGCTTGAGGCAAGGCGCATTTTGGCAGGGGGCGTCTCCGCCGAGGGGATCAACAGCACCGTGCGCGGCGAAGGCCCCGATCTGGTGCTCGAGAAGATCCAAAGCGCACTCTTCGATGGTTCGGTCGCGGGCTCGGTCCGGTTGGGGCTCGCGCGCGAGCAGTTGGCGGTCGAGGTCGCGCTGCAATTGGAAAACATTGACCTCGCTGCATTCACAGCACAATTCAAGCCGCCGGGCATCACGCTCACCGGGCGGAGTTCGGGTACGGCGTTTGTCGTTTTCGGCCGCGACGGCATGAAGGATTTCAAGGCTGACCTGAGCGCGGGCGAAGGTTTCTCCCTGAACCGGGACATGGTCGAGCGGGTGCTGCTCTCTCAATATATCGGCGAGGTGTCCGGCGGAAAGAAGGCCCAGAAATGGGTCGAGAAGGTCATTGGCAAGGCGCAGCAACGGCCCTTCGACAGCGCGACGCTGAACCTCGGCTTCAAGGACAACAAGATTGTGGGGGTCATCCTGCTCAAGAGCAAGGACCTGAACTACACCGTGGACGTCACCGCCGATCCGGAATCGCTAGTTGAAGCACTGCGTCTTCGCCAGGAAGAGCGCACCTCAACGTCCACTGTGCAATGAACTAAGCAAGATTTGCCCCTGATCGCCAGGTTTGCAACTTCTCTGTAAGTTCGCCGGAGCGCCAGCATTTGCAGCTTCGCAAGACACCGTCACCGGCGGGAAAAAGGAATCGCCGATGACAACTACCATGAACTTATCACTTGGCTGTCACAATTTATGCCTCATCGCGCCCTGGCGGATCATCACATCCTCACATCACCACATTCACACATCATCACACCATGACACCAGCACACCATCACATTCGCACACCATCACATTCGCACATTATCACATTCTCACATCATCACCTACCTCTTGACAAAAAAACCGGCTCATGCCATTATGGGCCTTGGCAGGCAACT
Organism: Candidatus Hydrogenedentota bacterium; assembly: GCA_016182645.1. Taxonomy (GTDB): domain Bacteria; phylum Hydrogenedentota; class Hydrogenedentia; order Hydrogenedentales; family JACPGD01; genus JACPGD01. Next base: position 2,344 of record JACPGD010000350.1, read on the forward strand.
TGGCGTGGTGCTTCGCCAGCCGCGGCAAGGCGGCGACTTCGATTCTCATTCCTGCAATCACCAAAGTTCGGCGGTGCACAACACTGGGAGAACGATCATGGGGCGTGGAATGTCTGGCTTCGGAGGAATGGTATTCGGGGTCTTATTCACCGCACTCTCGGCAGCGGGAACCCCAACCGTTTCAAAGTACAATGTATGTATCCTTCTGGTCGATTTTTCGGATGATCCCGCAATAACTCCCTTTGATGAGGCTGCTTTCCGCAGCCAGTGGCTGCAACCGATCAT
>JACPGD010000010.1 GCA_016182645.1 Candidatus Hydrogenedentota bacterium
CCCACCACCACAATCTCCGAGCCCAGACGCGACTCCACCATCCGCTGGATAAGCACAGCGACGCCGTTCTGGTCCTCGGCGACCAGGATGCGCGCGTCTTTGTAACTCATGGTTGCGGGTGGCGGCGCCGGGCCGGAACTCCCATGCTCCACAATAAGGCCTCCCGACAGCGGTTGTTCCCAAGTTTCCCCGCCCGGATTATACGGTCGTACTGTTGTGGTGTCAATTGGCGGCGAAACCGCTCCAAACCAACCCAAAACAGGCAAGATCATGGCCATTTGGCCCGGCCCCGGACGTTCAGGTTCAGCTTCCCGATTTGCTAGTATGGGGCCAACTGGCGAAAAGCGGGGCGAGAGAATTCAATCCCCCTGGAACGGAGTGGCCATGACCAGAGAGGAACGCATTCAGTACTGGGTTGATTCATCGGAGCACGATTCCCAAGCCATGGAAACGCTCTTCGCCCACGGCCACACTGTGTGGTCCCTCTTCATTGCCCACTTGGTTATCGAGAAACTGCTCAAAGCATACCACGCAAAGCAAGTGACTCCTGACTGTCCTCGCACTCACAATTTGCTGAAATTGGCGGAAAGCGTCCCTGGCGCTTTCGGCGGAACAACGGGCTTTTCTCGACGAAGTGACCGCCTTCAATATTCGCGCGAGGTATCCTGACTATAAGAAAAGATTCTACAGGACTGCGTCGCGCGAGTTTACCGCGGATTTCATGGTACGAATCAAGGAATTCAGGCTATGGCTGTTGCAGAAGATAGTGGCATGATCCACGACATTGTTCAGGCCTACCTAAGCCGGCTGGGGGAGCATCATGTCCCCGTGTGGCGTGTCTATTTGTTTGGCTCCTATGCCAAGGGGACCGCGCATCCCGATAGCGATATCGACTTGGCGATCTTCTTGGACCAGGACGAAATTGACGGGTTCAGAGAAGATGTCCACTTAATGCGCCTGCGCTGGGGGATTGATTTGCGCATTGAGCCGCATGCTTTCGCTCGATCCGATTTTCAGGACATGGATCCTTACGTCAGGGAGATTGTGGCCTCCGGCCAACGGGTCTTTTGACCTCACCTCTGCTGTCCCTGCTGTCCCTGCTGTCCCTGGAAAAACAAGCGGCCCGGCGCGCCCACTCTTCAGGGCACGCCGGGCCGCAATGCTACACAATCATCATTCTTCCGGCGCTGGCTTCAACACCCCAATGACCTCGCGACCGTTCCGGATATAGCGCACCAGCACCTGCTTGCCCGTCTTCGCTTGTTCGCCCAGGATCGCGCGCAATTCGTCCGCGCTCGCCACCGGCTGCTTGGCCACCTCCGTGATGATGTCGCCCTGCATCAACCCGGCTTCCTCCGCCGCCGTGCCCGGTTTCACGCCGGTAATCAGCACCCCCTTCGTCCCTTCTTCCAGGCCCAGCCGTTCCACCATTTCCGGCGTCAGGTCCGCCAGGCTCATCCCGAGCACCTGCCGGCTTTCACTCCGCGGTTCCTCGCTCGGCGCGGGCCGTTCGGAAAGGGTCGCTTCCTTCATCACCAATTCCTTGTCCCGCCAAATCTCCAGCTTCACCACCTCTCCCGGCGGAAACGCGCTAATCCGCTTCACCAAATCATTGGCATCGCGCACCGCTTGGCCGTTCACCGACCGAATCACGTCATAGGTCCGGATGTCCGCCTTCGCGGCCGGCGAGTCGTCCTCGACCCGTTCCACAAAGGCGCCGTCTTCGTCCGGCAATTCGAGCGCCTCCGCCACTTCACGGGCATGGCTGATGCCCACGCCCAGGAAACCACGTACCACCTTCCCCTCCTTGATCAGCATGGGCACCACCGCCGTCACCGTGTTAATGGGGATCGCAAAGCCAATCGAGTTCGCCCCCCAAAGAATGGCCGTGTTGATGCCAATCACTTCCCCGTTGATGTTGCAGAGGGGCCCCCCGCTGTTGCCCAGGTTGATCGCCGCGTCCGTCTGGATGAGGTCCTGGAACTTGAGGCCCTGGTCATACAGCCCCCCGAGATCCTGACGCCCCAGCGCGCTGATATGGCCAAACGAGACCGACCCCTCAAATCCGCGCGGGCTGCCAATCGCGATCGCAAACTGCCCCACGAGCAGGCCATCGCTGTCGCCCAGGCGCGCGGGAATCAGTTCTTCCTCCGTCTCAATCTTGAGCACCGCAACGTCCGTCTCGGGGTCCCGCTTTACGTCTTCCGCCTTGACCTTGTACTCCCGGCCGTTGTACAGCTTCACCGTGATCGTTTCCGCATTCTCGACCACGTGATTGTTCGTGATGATGTAGCCGTCCTTGGTATAGACGAAGCCCGAACCCGTCGCCCGCGGCCGCATCGGCTGCTGTTGCGGAAACTGCGGGCGCTCCCCTTCCGGCGTGGGAATGCCGAAGAAATGGAAGAACTCCATATTGTCGCCGCCGTCCTCCAGCGCCCCGCGCGTATCTATATTGACCACACTTGGCCCCACGTCCTCGTGCAGCCGCACAAAGGCGGACTCTATTTCCTTCAAAATCGGGCTCTGCGCCTGGGCCAGGGGCGCACACGCGGCGAACGCCAGGGCCAAAACTACCATGCGGACAACCTGCTTCATTGAGTATCTCCTTGGGTCCCTGCCAGTGTCATGGGAAGGATCGCTTCCAGTAAGGCCTCGCGCACCCGCTCTTGCACGGTTGCGCCTTCCAGTTTCGCGTCATTCATGCGCACATAAAACGAGTCCCGCACACGGCGCGCATCGGTAACAATACGAGCGGAGCGAAAATCCACGCCCCGCTCCGCCAGTGCACGGGCTATATCATATAATAGCCCGGTACGGTCTCCCGTTTCGATATCGATCACCGTGTCCGTCCGCGAAGACGTATTGTCAAAGCTGATCCGCGTGCCCGTGGGCACGCGCGGCTGCATCAGCGCAAATAGCCGCCGCCGCGATTGGTCCACCAGGGCCTGCACGGGTTTCCCCCCCAGCAGCACGTCCCGCAGCACCTTCTTGAGCGCTTCAAACTGGTGCCCCGTCAGCGGCCGCCCATTGGCCGCGTCCCGCACCGTAAAGCAATCCACCACAAAACCGTCCCGCGTCGTGAAGATCGCCGCGTTGTGTACGTCGATCAGTTGCGAGGCGAAACTGCCCGCCATCTCCGCAAACAACCCATGCCGGTCCCGTGTGCAAATCACCACTTCACTCATGCTGGTTTCTTCGCGCGCCCGGCATTCCAGCGCCAGGCCCGTCGCGCGGGCTTCTTCCAGACACACAATATGCCGGGCAATGTCCTCCGGGGTGAACGCCAGCAAATAGCGCTCGCCCAGCGCCTGCAAATGGTGTTCCGATTTCTCCCGCAGCCCCTCCGGCAAATGCTCGGGCACCGCCATCGCCTTCGGATGCCGCCAGAACTCCGCCTCCTCCTCCACCTTTGCCCGCCCCTGCAGAATCCGTTCCGCCTTCAGAAACAGCTTCAGCAGCAGCGCGCCTTTCCACTCATTCCACACGCCAGGCCCCACCGCGGAGAGATCCGCATAGGAAACCAACAGCAATTCCCGCAAGCGGTCGTCGGTCTGCATCGTCTCCGCGAATGCATTCACGATATCGGGGTCATCGGTGTCACGATAGATGCTGATGTTCGTCATCAGCATGTGGTGCTGCACCAGAAACGCCACCCGCTCGCTCTCCTCCGCGCCCAAGCCAATGCGCCCGCAGATCTGCCGCGCCAGTCGCACCCCCTCTTCCACGTGCTCCTCGCCCGTGGCCTTGCCGAGATCGTGGAACAGAATCGCCAGCACCAGGACATACGGATCGCGCACATGCTCCAAGGCCCGCTCGAGCACCGAACCGATCGCGCCCTCCAACCGCGGCACCTCCGCCAGCGCCTCGATCGCCCGCAGCGTATGTTCATCGACCGGATAGCTGTGGAAATCCGCATAGCGCACAATCCCGTGTATCGCCTGAAACTCCGGCAGGTACGCCCCCAGCAGGCCGGCGCCCGCCGCCTGCCGCAACGCCGCCCCCGCATGAAAGGGCCGGCTGCAAATCGCCAGGAAAAAACGCCGCACCATCGCGCTGGTTCGAAACGTGTCGTTCACCAAATGCAGGTGCTGCGCCACCCGCCGCTCCGTGCCCCGGCTCAAAGAGATTCGCCGCCGCGCACATTCCCAAAAAATCTCCATCAAACGCACTGGGTTCTCCACGAACCAGTTCGGATCGTCCGCCCCCGCCCGCAGCCGGCCCTGGTGTACGGCAAACCCGTCCCGTCCCGGCAGCGGCATCTCCGGCAGCGCCGTCTCGGCCTGGTGTTCGCACACGCGCGCCGCCACCAGCAACAGCCGCCGCGTCCGCCGCGCCGCCGTGTAGTAGTCCTGCATGAAGCGCTCACTCGCCGACGGGCTGGGCAGGCCATAACCGAACGCCTCCGTCACCTGCCGCTGCAAAGCGAACGTCAACAAATTGTCCGGTTTGCCCGTGGAAAAATGCAGTTCGTTGCGGATGCGCCACAGAAAGTCCAGCCCCTCGAGTCCTTCCAGGTGCTCGTCGGACGAGATCATCCCCAGTCGCTCCAGTTCATCAAAACTCCCGATACCGTGACGCAGCAACACCATCCACCGTGCGGCGTGGTAATCACGCAACCCGCCCACGTTTTCCTTGATATCCGGCTCCGGATGATACAAGTCGCGGTACCGCTCGGGCAGCCGATCCGGGTGCTCACGCTGCGCCACCGATTCCAGCAGCGCCTCCAGCTCCTTGCCTCGCACGGAACGCAGAAGGTGCTTGAGCTTCGCGAAGATGTCCTTCTCCCCCGCCAGCAGCCGCGCCTGCGCGTAGGTCGTGTACACCTGTGGGTCCTTCCGCGAAAGCGCCAGCGCCTCCTTGACACTGTGCAGCGAATAGCCAATCCGGAAGCCAAGGTCCCACAAGCACGGCAGGAGCCGCTGATTGAGCTGCTCGATGCCCGCGTCCAGTCGCTTGGTGTACAGAAGGCACAGATCCAAGTCCGAACAAGGACTCAATTCCCCGCGCCCATACCCGCCCAGCGCGCACAGGGCCACGCGCCCAAGCACCGGTTTCCGCTCCCGCACCTGGGCCGCGCACAGTTCCAGCACCCCACGCACGACGGTGTCGGCCACGTCGGCCAGCGCGCGAATAATGTCCGCCCCAGG